>JACQTL010000002.1 GCA_016210805.1 Actinomycetota bacterium
CACCTCGGCGGTGGGCACGATCGAGGACGTCGTGGGGACCCGGTTCGCCGACTCCATCGCCGGGGACTGGCGGGCCAACATGCTGAAGGGCCTGGGCGGGGACGACGTCCTGGAGGGACGGGGCGGCGACGACCTGCTCGTGGGCGGGGGCGGAGCGGACCTGCTTCTGGGAGGGGTCGGGAGGGACACGGCGTCATACGCCTGGGCGTCCCGAGCGGTCACCGTGGACCTCGGGGCGGGCACGGCTAGCGGGCAGGGCGAGGACGGGCTGGAGGGGGTCGAGGACGTCGTCGGGTCGCGCTTCGCCGACGTCCTGACGGGATCCTCGGCGGCCAACACGATCAAGGGTCGGGCCGGCGCGGACACGATCGACGTGCGGGACGGCATCTCCGGTAACGACGTGGTCAAGGGGGGCAAGGGAGCCGACGTCTGCTCGGCCGACCCGGGGGACGTCCTGATGGGCTGCGCATGACGGCGGGGAGGGCCTCGAGCGGGGCTGGTAGGGTGGGAGGACCGATCCCATCCGCCGCCGGGCGGGGAAGGAGGTCCCATGCTCCAGGTCACCGACGCCGCCGCCGCGGTCTTCCGGCAGGTCCTGTCGCCTGAGCGCAACTCGACGACGGCCATCCGGATCCACTCCACGATGACCCCCGAGGGCCAGCCGGCCATCGCCTTTCAGCCCACGCAGGGCCCCCTGCCGGGCGACGCGCCGACCGCGGCCTCGGACCTCGACGTCTACGTCGCCGAGGAGCTGGCCCAGCCCCTCTCGGACGCGATCCTCGACGCCCGCGAGACCCCGGAGGGCACGGAGATGTTCCTGCGATCCCAGGAGGAAGAGGGCGCGTAGCCCTGGACCTCACGATGGCCGCGAACGCCGCCACGATCGGGCCGGCCAGGCCCACCGGCCCGAGCTTCAGGGCCCGGTAGAAGGCCGGAGCCGGTGACCCCGGCCACCAGCTCGAACCCCCGCTGACCTGGCGGGATGATGCATCGGGCATCGACCGGTAGGGTCGGGGGCCTGGAGGTGATCCGGTGACGCAGGGCCTGGAACCCCGACATCTGATCCTGGCGGGCTCCCTCCTGGGCGGCGGGCTCGTCCTGGCGCTCCTCCTGCAACTCCTCGTGTTCCGCGGGCTCTCCCGGAGGGCGGCGGGGGACCGGAGCAGGGGCAGCGACATCGCGGTCCGGGCCCTGGGCGACGTGGCGGTGGCCACGGCGGTGCTCGTCGGCGCCTACGGCGCGGTGGTCTCCCTACCCCTCCGCCAGGCGGTGTCCGGAGGGATCCTCCGCCTGCTGCTGGCCGCGTCCATCCTGGCCGGCACGGTCGTCCTGGCTCGCCTGGCCGGCGACCTCGTTCGCCACCAGGCGGTCCGCCGGGCCGGGGTGGCCCAGTCGACGTCGATCTTCGTGAACGTCACCCGGTTCGTCGTCCTCGTCGTCGGGGTGCTCATGCTGCTCCAGACCTTCGGGGTCTCGATCGCCCCGATGCTCACCGCGCTGGGGGTCGGGGGCCTGGCCGTGGCCCTGGCCCTCCAGGACACCCTGGCCAACCTGTTCGCCGGGATCCACATCCTGGCTTCCAGGAAGGTCCAGCCCGGGGACTTCATCCGGCTGGACAGCGGCGAGGAGGGCTACGTCGTGGACATCAACTGGCGGAACACGACGATCCGCCAGCTCCCCAACAACATGGTCATGGTCCCCAACGCCCGGCTGGCCGGGGCCATCCTGGTGAACTACCACCGGCCCGTCGAGGAGATGTCGGTGCTCGTGCAGGTCGGGGTGGCCTACGACAGCGACCTCGAGCAGGTGGAGCGCGTCACGATCGACGTGGCCCGCGACGTGCTCCGAGAGGTGGAGGGCGGGGTCCCCGGGTTCGACCCGTTCATCCGCTTCCACACCTTCGGCGACTTCTCCGTGGACTTCACGGTGATCCTGAGGGCCCGGGAGTTCACGGACCAGTACCTCATCACGCACGAGTTCGTGAAGCGGCTGCACCGCCGGTACCGGGCCGAGGAGATCGAGATCCCGTTCCCCATAAGGACCGTGGAGCTCCGCTCCGGCCGGGAGCCGGTCCGCCGGATGATCGGTCCCGAGGTCCAGACGGCCCGGCGCTGAGCCCCGGACCGGCCCGTTTGGCTTATCGGCCGGGACGCGCTTGCATGTTCCGTGGGAGCGTTGACGGAGGTGACGAGATGACCGGGACGGTCGGGGACCGCATCGTCGTCGAGTCCGAGCAGGTGGGCACGCCGACGCGCGAGGGGGAGATCCTGGAGGTCACCGAGGGCGACCTCGGGGTCCGGTACCGGGTCAGGTGGTCCGACGGCCACGTGAGCGTGTTCCGCCCCAGCGCGGGGAGCGCGATCATCGTCCCCACCGAGAAGGCGGCCCGGCGGTCCTAGCTACCGCCGAGCCGCAGCCCTGCCCCTGGGGGGCGGAGGGGTGAGCATCCGGCTGGCCCTCGCCGGGGACACGATGCTCGGCCGGGCCGTGGGCGAGCGCCTCTCGCGGGTCCCTCCCGGGGACCTGGTGGCCCCCGGCGTCGTCGACGCCGCCGGGGAGGCGGACCTGTTCGTCCTCAACCTCGAGTGCTGCATCTCGGACCGGGGGAAGCGCTGGCCCTCCCCGGACAAGCCGTTCTTCTTCCGGGCGCCGCCCGAGGCGGTGTCGGTCCTGCACCACCTGGGGGTGGGCTGTGTGACCCTGGCCAACAACCACGCGCTCGACTACGGGGCGGAGGCCCTCCTGGACACGCTCGAGCTCCTGGACGGGGCGGGGATCGCCCACGCGGGCGCGGGTCAGGACGAACGGGCGGCCCGGGCCCCCGCCGTGCTGACGGTGGGCGGGGTCCGGGTGGCCGTGGTGGGGTTCACCGACCATCCGGCCGAGTTCGCCGCGGGTCCGGACCGGCCCGGCGTGGCCCACGCCGACCTCGACGCCGGCGTCCCGGCCTGGCTGACCTCGGCGATCGGTGGGGCCCGGGCCGAGGCGGACGTCGTGCTGGTGTCCCCCCACTGGGGCCCCAACATGCAGCCGGACCCCGTCCCGCACGTCCGCCGGGCCGGGCCGGTCCTCGTGGAGGCCGGAGCGACGCTGGTGGCCGGGCACTCCGCCCACGTCTTCCAGGGGGTGGCCGGGCGGATCGTCCACGACCTGGGCGACTTCCTGGACGACTACGCCGTCGAGCCGGACCTCCGCAACGACCTCGGTCTCCTCTACCTGGTGGACCTCGACTCCGACGGGCCGATCCGGCTGGAGGCCGTCCCCCTGGCCCTCGACCACTGCCACACCCGCCTGGCCGACCCCGAGGAGGCGGCCTGGATCGAGAGCCGCTTCCGGGCGGCCTGCGCCGCGCTGGGCACGGCCGTCGCCGGGGAGGAGGGGCGGCTCGTCATCCGGTGGCGGTGAGCCCTACAGGGCGATCTGGGTGCACGCCTTGGCAGGTGGACAGCGGATCCGCCAGCCCTTGTCGAAGTCGGCCCGCTGGACGCCGTTGGCCTTGACGATGACGTCGGTCGTCGGGAAGCCGAACGCGGCGATCTTCCCGTTGGCCAGGAAGTGGTCCACCACCCGGCCGTGGATCTCGTGGGCGCCCGTGGCGGCCTTCCAGTAGACGAAGCCCGCCTCGAACCTGGTTCGCTCGCCGTTCAGCTTGGCCATCTCGATGATGCCGCTCCTGGGCATCCCGAGCACGCCGTCGCCCTCGCCGAGGGCCACGTACTTCGTGTGGATCGCGCCGAAGAGCCAGCGGACGAGGCCCCGGGTGTGGTTGTGGTACAGGGCCCCGACCGCGAACCGCTGGCGATGCCCTCCGGTCTGGTCCACCTCGGCCGACTTGGGCAGGCCGGGGGCGCACGAGAGCGCGTCGTACTTCTCGCGGATCTCGCCCTTGATGGTTCGGTTGCTGTTGACCCACACCCTCGTGCTGCGCAGGCCCAGGGCCGACCGGAAGGTCGTCCCCCCCACCGTGACGCTCCCATCCGTGCCGTTCGCCGTGATCGATCGGAGCCCG
Source organism: Actinomycetota bacterium (assembly GCA_016210805.1). Taxonomy (GTDB): domain Bacteria; phylum Actinomycetota; class UBA4738; order UBA4738; genus JACQTL01. Next base: position 4,010 of record JACQTL010000002.1, read on the forward strand.
CCTCCCGCTCCCCGGACCACGCCGCTGAAGCCTGTGACCTGGCCCACGTCCTTGCCCGTCGCGGCCTCGAGCATCGCGCCGACGGCGGTCCCCGAGAGGGTCACGGACCAGGTCGCGTAGGGGTTCACCCCCGTCCAGTCCCCCGGGTCGCACACCGACCGGAGGTAGGGCAGCGGGGATCCGCCCCACTGGTCCTCGTTGGCCTCGGTTACCCCTCCGCTCGAGGCGTGGTAGTAGGCCTGGATCGGCTGGCCCTGGTGGAGGATGGCCTTCCCGGCGGTGTCGTCGACGGCGTCCACCCACCGGTCGCCGGCGAACCCGGACTCCTTGTCCCAGCCCGCGTAGACCTGGTCGGCGGTGGTGGCGTACACCGCGCAGTTGCACCCGGTCCGGTGCTGGCCGAGCCGGGCGATCTTCTCGAAGACGTAGCTCCGCAGGGCCAGCACCTGGGCCCGGAGGGCCGCCCCCGGCCACGAGCTGGACACCTCGGCCACCCCGTACGGGTACTGCCGGGCGGGCACGTTCGCGATGGCCCGCAGGAGGTTGGGGGCCCCCGACGGGTAGACGTTCAGCTCGACCCAGCCCCGGCCGTAGGCGTGCCCGGCCTCGGTGATCCGGACCCGGGAGCCCAGGGGCACGTAGCGCAGGAACAGGTGCCTCCAGGGCCCGCCCCACAGCCCGCCGATCTGGTTCCCCTTCGCGCTCACGATCCGGTACTTGCCGGATTGGACCTCGATCGTCCAGGTGGCGCCCTTGGGGATCGCCCGGATCAGCTCGCCCCCCGGCGAGCCCAGGCGGAGCTCCACCTTGCCATCCTCGGCCTTCACGTGGAGGGCGGTCTGGCCCTGGATCAGCCCGACCCGGACGCGCCCCGGCTTGGACGGCGGGACCCCCACCGTGGTCCCGGTGTAGAAGTGGCGGACGATGGCCCCCGCCGACCAGCCCTCCAGGGCCAGCCCGTAGGCCCCCCACTGGGACATGCCGATCCGGTGACCCCACCCCATGCCGTGGAAGGTGAAGGTGGAGTCGGCCCCGGCCCGGGGGGCCGGGAGGGCGAGCAGGCCGACCAGCGCCGCGATGAGCACCGACCGGCTGGCGGCGGCGGCGCGCCGGAGCCGTCTGATGAGCACGGGGAACACCTCCATGGACGTAACCGGACGATCCCTGTCACTTCAAGCATCGGAACGCCCGATTAGGGGCCTTGAGGATGGAAGGTCCGATATTGCCACGGAAGCGGGGCGCCGTGAACCCCCCGGCCCTAGGTGCGCTCGACCGCCTCGTTCTCCCGCAGCGTGAGCGTGCAGCTCGCCAGGCCCCGCTTCTCCAGGTAGCGCTGGTGGTAGTCCTCGGCCGGCCAGAACGGAGCCGCCGGGGCGATCTCGGTGACCACGGGGCGGGTGAGCTCCCTCCCGACCTCCTCGAGCGAGGCTCGGGCCGCCGCCTCCTGGGCCTCGTCGTGGACGAAGATCGCCGACCGGTACTGGGTTCCCACGTCGGGACCCTGCCGGTTGAGCTGGGTGGGGTCGTGCGAGGAAAAGAACACCCGGAGGAGGTCGTCGTACGAGACCCGGTCGGGGTCGAACTCGACCTCCACGGCCTCGGCGTGCCCCGTGCGGTCGGAGCACACCTCCCGGTAGGTGGGGTGGTCGAGGGTCCCGCCGGTGTATCCGACGGTGGTGCGGGTCACGCCCTCGACCCGGCGGAAGTCCGCCTCCACCTGCCAGAAGCAGCCCGCCGCGAAGGTCGCGGTCTCGGTCCTCATGGGGGCCATCACATCCTTCCTCGTGGCGGGCCGTCCGGCCCACGCTCACAAAAGAGTGTCCCCCCGACCTCCGCGGCCGTTACAGCAGGGCGGCCTGGTCCCGAGGGGGGGTCCGCCGGGAGCCGGGGGCAGGGGACTCCTCCGCGGGGTGCTCCACCAGGGCGATCACCCGGGTGGCCATGAACCGGCCCGTCCGCACGGCCCTTCCTGTCCGGGTGACCTCGGCCACCTCGACCACCCCCCGGCTCGTGGAGACCTCCACCCGGCGCCCGGCCCTGGTGGCGGCGATCTCGTAGGTCCTCGAGCCGTCGCCGGTGTCGACCGTGACCTCGACCCGGTCTCCCTTCACCTACCCCCCACCTACCCCCGCTCCTCGTCCTCGTCGCCCTCGCCCCAGGACCGGGCCTGCTCGATCGCATCGGCCTCGGGGACCTCGTCGCCCATCCGGGGGCGGTCGTCCGCGGAGCGGCGGAGGGGCTGGCCCTGCTCCTGGGCGTCGGCCTCCGGGACCTCCGGGCGGGAGGCGGCCTCCGCGGGCCGCTCCTCCTCCAGGGCCTCCTCCAGCTCCTCCGTCCGCTCGTCGTCTGGGATCTCTTCCTGGGTCACGGGCCTCGCCTCCCATCCGACTCTACCCGACGCCCCTCTTGCCCACGGTCTCGATCCCAGCGGAAGAAGCGCAGCGACACCGCCGCGGTCACGTGGCCGTAGGACTTGCGGAGCCCCGAGACCTCGATGACCCGATCCATGCGGGCTAGCGGTCCAGGCGGAACCCCAGGTCGGCGGGGACGTCGGCGACGTCCATCTGGGCCTTCTGGAGCCGGCCGGAGTAGTCCCAGTTCATGGCCTGCCACCTGGTGAACTGGTCGAGGACCCAGATGCCGGCCTGCCGGCCACCGTTCCCCGATCGGCCGTTCCCGCCGAACGGAAGGTGCGCCTCGGCCCCGGAGGTCGAGTTGTTCACGCTCACCATCCCCGCCGAGATGCGCTCCCGGAACCGGAACACGAAGAGCGGGTCCCGCGTGTAGATCGACGAGGAGAGCCCGTACCCGTGCCCGTTGGCCAGGTCCATGGCCTGGTCGATGGTGGAGAACGAGGCCACCCCGACGATGGGGCCGAACGTCTCGGTGAGGTAAAGGTCGTCGCCGGCCGTCACGCCGTCCACGATCGTGGGGTGGACGTACAGGCCCTCGTCCGGATCGCCCACGAACCCCTCCCGCGGGTTCTCCCGGGAGATCCGTCCGGTCCCCGACGACCCGTACAGCTTGTGGTGGGGGCCGATCATCTCGAGCCAGGCGTCGAACCGGCGGCAGAACCTCTCGTTCATCATCGGGCCGTACAGGACGTCCTCCATCGGGTCCCCGATGGCCGCCCCCTCGACCGCCCCGGCCAGCCTGGAGAGGAACTCGTCGTGGACGGCCTCGTGCACGATGGCCGTCCCCAGCGACGTGCACCGCTGCCCGGCCGTCCCGAAGCCGCTGAACAGGGCGCCCTCCACGGCCAGGTCCAGGTCGGCGTCGGGCATCACCACCAGCGGGTTCTTGCCGCCGAGCTCCAGGCAGGGGGACTGGAGGTGCCGCCCGCACAGCTCCCCGATCCTCCGCCCGACCTCCGTCGATCCGGTGAACCCGACCTTGTCCACGACGCCTTCCTCCAGGGCCCGCTCCAGCCCCTCGAACGCCACCGGCCCCTCGGCCAGGACCATCGAGAAGACCCCGTCCGGGATCCCCCCGTGGAGGAAGAGCTGGGAGAAGGCCTCGGCGATCGCCGCCGTGTACTCCGCCGGCTTCCACACCACGGCGTTCCCGCAGAGGAGGGCGGGGACCAGGTACCAGGACGGCACGGCGACCGGGAAGTTCCCCGCGGTGACGATGGCGGCCACGCCGACCGGCGTCCGGAACGTGAAGAGCTGCTTGTCGGGCATCTCCGAGGGGACGGTCTGCCCGTAGAGGCGACGGCCCTCGCCCAGGAAGAACGAGCAGGTGTCCACGACCTCCTGCACCTCGCCCAGGGACTCCCTGTAGGGCTTGCCGATCTCGCGGGTGATCAGCCGGGCCAGCGGCTCCCTGTTCTCCTCGACCAGCCGCCCGATCTGCTGGATGGCCCGGCCCCGGACGGGGGCCGGGACGGCGGCCCATCCTCGTTGGGCCCGGCGAGCGGCCCGGCAGGCCTCGACGAACGTCTCCGCGTCCGCCAGGAGGGCCCGGGAGACCACCATGTCGAGGTGGGCGGGGTCGCGGACCTCCGTCTCCCCGGCCGGTCCCTGGCCGGTGGCCCGCCCGCCCACGATGGAGGAAACGGTCCTGGTCATGGCTCCCCTCCGGTCGTCCTCGGTCCCGATGCTACCGCCCCGGTCACGGGCTCCGGCCGACCTGCTCCCGCAGCCACGCCAGGTAGTCGGCGCTCCCCGCCTCCACCGGGACGGCCAGGACCTCCGGGACCTCGTAGGGGTGGATCTCCAGGATCGCCGACTCGACCTCGGGATACAGGTCCGCGGCGGTCTTCGCCAGGGCCAGCCACTCCTCTTCCCGGTGGACCTCGCCCCGCCACCGGTACACGCTGGCGATCGGTCCGACCACCTGGACGCAGGCCGCCAGGCTCGCCCCGACCAGGGCGTCGGCGATCCGGAGGGCGTCGTCCCGCGAACCCGTCGCCGTGACCACCTGCACGTACTCGCTCATCGCACCGGAGGCTACCGGACCGGGAGCCCCGGAGGGCTAGGCCGTTCGGCCGCCCGCCGTACCCGGACGCCCGATACCGGAGCAAGCGTTGGGGCTGGCACGATCGTGCGGGGATGCGCACAGGGAAAAAGGGGGATGGACGTGGTCGGCGCAGGTGACGATCCGACCGGCGACGGGGCGACCGTCGTCGTTCCCGAGGTGGAGCTCTCCGGGCTGCCGGAGACCGTCGGGCACGAGGTGACCAGGATCCTGGGGGCGGCGCAGCTCGCCGCCGACCGGATCCGCACGGAGGCCCGCCGGGACGTCGCCGGGGTCCGGGCCCGGGCCGAGCGGCTCCAGGCCGGCCTGGAGGGCGTGCTCGGCGAGCTCCGCCGGGTGCTCGGCGAGGCCGGGGCGGACGCCCCCGGAGAGGACGCCCCACGGGCCGAGCCGGGAGACGCGGAGGGGCCGGACGAGGAGGACGAGGAGCTCTCGGTCGTGGAGCAGCTCCGGCGCCTGGCCACCTGAACCCTTATCCTCGCCGGCGTGGCCGAGGTGAAAGAGGTGACCGAGGCCTTCTACGTCCCGGAGGGCGACCGCTACGTCCCCACGGCCTGGACGCGCGGCCCGTGGGGGCCGGACGCCCAGCACGCCGGCCCCCCGGCCGCGCTCCTGGGCCGGGCCGTCGAGGCCCTGGAGCCCGGCGACCTCGAGGTGGCCCGGTTCACGCTCGAGGTCCTCCGGCCGGTGCCCCTGGCCCCCCTGCGCGTGGAGGCCGGGGTGGTCCGGCCGGGGAGGAGGGTCCAGCTCGCCGAGGCCTCCCTGTTCGACCGGGAGGGCGAGGTGGCCAGGGCCACGGCATGGCGGATCCGGCCGGGAGACGGGGGAGGGGAGATCCCCGAGCGGGGGCTGGGCCGGCCACCGTTCGCCGGTCCCGACGAGACCCCCCGGCTGCCCGTGTTCGACCCCGGGTACGGGGAGAGCTACTTCACGGCGATCGAGTGGCGGGGGGCCAGGGGCAGGTTCCTGGAGCCCGGCCCGGCCAGCGCCTGGATGCGCCTGGCCGTCCCCCTCGTGGCCGGGGAGGAGCCGTCCCCCCTGTCCAGGGTCCTGGTCGTGGCCGACTCCGGGAACGGGATAAGCGCGGAGCTTCCCATGGCCCGGTTCTGGTTCATCAACGTGGAGCTCACCGTGCACCTGGTCCGGATGCCTGAAGGGGAGTGGGTGTGCGTGGACGCCGTGTCCCGCATCGACCCCCGGGGCATCGGCGTGGCCCAGAGCACGCTGTGGGATGAGCGGGGCCGGATCGGTTCCGGGAACCAGAGCCTCCTCGTCGCCCCCCGCTGAGGGCCGGCGGTGGCGCTCCGGGGCGGACCGGAGGAATACCGCTCCCCCGTGCGGCGTTCCACGGCGTGACCCCCCGATCCGGAGGATGACCACGTGCCTGCCCTGACCCCCGAAGACCCCACCGCGCTCCCCCGGGTCGCGCCGCCTCCCGCCGGGCGCGACCGCGCCGTCCTCGGCGTCGTCGACGCCCCCACGATGCTCGAGGGCGAGGGGTTCCAGGTCCGGCGAGCCACGGCCGGGGTCGACCTCCGGTACGCCGATCCCTTCCTCCTGCTGGACCACATGGGGGCGGTGGAGTACGCGCCCGGCGAGGCCAAGGGGGCCCCCGACCACCCCCACCGGGGCTTCGAGACCGTGACCTACATGATGGACGGGGAGCTCCGCCACCGGGACTCGAACGGCGGGGGCGGCCTGATCACCGACGGGGACACCCAGTGGATGACGGCGGGGGCCGGGATCGTCCACTCGGAGATGCCCACGGAGCGGATCCTGGCCGCGGGCGGCCTCTTCCACGGCGTCCAGATCTGGGTCAACCTCCCCGGCGCCGAGAAGTGGACCCCGCCCCGGTACCAGGACATCCGGGCCGGGGCGGTGGGCCTGGTGGCGTCGGCCGACGCCGGCGCGTACGTCCGGCTGATCTCCGGCGACCTGGGCGAGGTCCGGGGGCCGGGGACCACCCGCACGCCCATAACGGTGGCCCACGCGACGATCGCGCCCGGGGCGCGCCTGCGGGTCCCGTGGCGCCCGGAGTTCAACGCCCTGGCCTACGTGCTGGCCAACCGGGGGGCCGTGGGGTCGGAGGGCCGGCCGATCGGGGAGGGCCAGATCGCGGTCTTCGGGGACGGGGACGTGATCGAGGTCCGGGCCGACGAGCGTCCGGAGGGGCCGTCACCCCACCTGGAAGTCCTGCTCCTGGGAGGTCGCCCGATCGGGGAGCCCATCGCCTGGTACGGCCCGTTCGTGATGAACACGAAGCAGGAGATCGTCGACGCGATCGATGACTACCGGGCCGGGCGGATGGGGTCGATCCCGGCGGAGCGGGCCGGGCCCAAGTAGTCCGTAACGGACTACTGGCCCGGAGGGGCCGGACCCGACGCCGAGGCGGGGCCAGAGGGCGGCGTGCCGGTCAGCACCGACCGGCGCTCCAGGAACTCCTCGCGCGAGATCTCGCCGCGCGCGTAGCGCTCCTCCAGGATCCCGAGCGCCTCGCTCGATGGGGCCCGGGGCGCGTCCCCGCCGCCCGGGCGGCGGACCAGCGCTACCAGCAGCCAGACGAGGATCACCCAGAAGGAGATCCAGACCAACCCGCCGAGCATCCACCAGCCCGGAGACCACCACCGGTGATCCACGTCACGGCCTCCCCTCGAGGTCCCTGCGGATCCCGGCCAGCTCCTCGGCCGAGATCTCGCCCCGGGCGAAGCGCTCCTCCGCGATGCGAACCGCGGAGCCGGCGGCGCCGGCCGGCGCCTCCCTTGTCCGGGGCACGACGCTCCACTGGATGACGTAGGCGAGGAGGCCCCACCCCATCAGCCCGGCCACCACCCAGCCCACCCGGACCAGGGTGGGGTCCAGCCCGAAGTACTCGGCCATCCCGCCGGCCACCCCGGCGAGCTTCCGGTCGGTCTCCGACCGGGTCAGCTGCCCCCGCATGGGTCAACCCTCCTTCCAACCGGACGGTAACGCGAGTCTGTTCGCCCGGCCACCGCAGCTTCCCGGATGCCGGGCCCGGGTGCCGGGGCCGGACGGACCGCAGGTCGGGGGCGGTTGGGCCCGGTTCGGACCGGCCCCCGCGCCCCGCGTACGATGGCGCCGTGGACGAGCTCCCGCGGTCGGCCGGGGTTGTGGTGATCGGCGGAGGGGTGATGGGGGCGAGCACGGCCTATCACCTGGCCAGGCGGGGGGTCACCGACGTGGTGCTGGTCGAGCGAGAGCCGTTCCTCGGCCAGATGTCCACGGGCCAGTGCGCCGGGGGCGTTCGCCACCAGTTCTCCAGCGAGATCAACGTGCGGCTGTCGATCGAGAGCATCGCGATGCTGGAGAGGTTCCCGGAGGAGCCCGGGCACGAGGTGGACCTCCGGCAGACCGGCTACCTGTTCCTCCTCACCGATCCGGCCGACGTGGACGAGTTCCGCGAGGCCGTGGCCCTCCAGAACCGGCTGGGGGTCGACACGCGGTGGGTGGACGCCGAAAAGCTCCCGGACCTCGCCCCGCTCGTGAACCTGGAGGGCGTGCTGGCCGGCACGTTCAACGACCGGGACGGCCTGTGCGACCCGGCCGGCGTGGTGGAAGGCTACGCGCAGGGCGCCCGGCGGCTTGGGGCCAGGATGGTCACGGGGGCGGAGGTCACCGGCATCCGCACGGCGTCCGGCCGGATCGCCGGGGTAGAGACCACCCGAGGCCCGGTGGCCACGCCGGTGGTGGTCAACGCCTGCGGGGCCTGGGCGCCGGAGGTGGGGGCCATGGTCGGCGTGGACATACCGATCCGGCCGGTCCGCCGCCAGATGCTCGTCACCACGGCGCTCCCCCAGATCCCCCCCGACTTCCCGTTCACGGTCTTCTTCGCGGAGTCGCTCTACTTCCATCGGGAGGGGGAGGGCATCCTGACCGGGAAGTCGAACCCCGACGAGCGGGAGGGCTACCTCCTCGACGTCGATCCTGCCTGGGAGGCCGTCCACCTGGAGGAGGCCGTGTCCCGCCTGCCCGTGCTCGAGGAGGCGGGGGTCAGGTCCCGGTGGGCGGGGCTCTACGAGATCACCCCGGACGCCCATCCCATCCTCGGCCGGGTGCCCCAGGTCGAGGGGTTCCACGTGATGGCCGGGTTCTCGGGACACGGCTTCATGCACGGGCC
>JACQTL010000084.1 GCA_016210805.1 Actinomycetota bacterium
CATGAAGATGCGCCTGGACGCCGCCCGGGCCCTCCTGTACCGGGCCGGGTCGGTGATGGACGCCGGTCGCGACGCCACGGCCGCGGCCGCGGAGGCCAAGGTCTTCGTCTCCGAGGCCTCGGTCAGCACGCACCTCGACGCGCTCCAGATCCACGGCGGGTACGGGTACATGACCGAGTTCGAGGTGGAGCGGGCCCTCCGCGACGCCCTGGGGGGAACGATCTACTCGGGCACGTCCGAGATCCAGCGCCGCCTGATCGCCCGCCACCTCGGCCTGTAGGGCGGGCCCCGCCCCCGCGGCCATCCCCTGACGGTGAGGCGGGTGCCGGCCGTGACCGGCGGGTCGGCCCCGCCGTCCTCCAGCTCCAGGACGTGGAGGACGCCCCGTCGAGGGAGCAGGATCCGTCCGGGGGGCAGGCGGTTCACGGCGACCACCCGCATCGAGGCATCGAGGAGCACGGCCACGATCGGGAACCGCATCCCCAGGGTGTGCACCGACCGGGCCCGGCGGAGGAGCATCCCGCCGCCCGGGGCCGGCGGGGCGCGCCCGAGCAGCCCCCGAGCCCGCTCCCGTCGGGTCTCGGGGACCTCCACCAGCCACTGCTCGCCGTGCGGCCCCAGCACCTCGGCCCATCTCATCGCGCGAGGCCGACCGTACCACCGGGTAGTGACGCGACCGGCGCGGGGCTCGAGCCGCCCCACTATCCTTTCCCCATGACGGGACCGTCCGCGGCGCGCGACTTCCTGGCCGCCGTCGCGGAGCGCGTGGAGTCCCGCCTCTTCGGCGTTCGCGAGCCCCTCTCGCTCCTCCTCGTGGGCATCCTGAGCGACGCTCACGTGCTGATCGACGACGTCCCGGGCGTGGGGAAGACCACCCTCGTCCGGATGCTGGCCGGGCTGCTCGACCTGAAGTTCCAGAGGGTCCAGTTCACGCCGGACCTCATGCCCTCCGACATCACCGGCACCTCGGTCCTGAACCTGAAGACCCACGAGTTCGAGTTCCGGCCCGGGCCGGTGTTCACCCAGGTCCTTTTGGCCGACGAGATCAACCGGGCCACGCCGAAGACCCAGGCCGCGCTCCTCGAGGCGATGCAGGAGCGGCAGGTGACGGTGGAGGGCGAGACCTACCCGCTCCCGGAGCCGTTCTTCGTCCTGGCCACCCAGAACCCGGTCGAGCTGGAGGGGACGTTCCCGCTGCCCGAGGCCCAGCTCGACAGGTTCCTGCTCCGGATCCGGATGGGGTACCCGGACGAGGACCAGGAGCAACGGATCCTCGACGCCGGCCGCCGGTCCCGCGGGCCGGTGGCCACGCCGCTCGACGACGCCCCCGACCTCGACGAGCTACGCCGCCTGGCCTCGGGGGTCCGGATCGAGCGGCCCATCCGCCGGTACGTGGTCGCCCTGGCCCGGGCCACCCGGGAGCACGCGGACGTGCAGGTCGGGGCCAGTCCCCGGGCCATCGAGCATCTCGGCGACGCCGTGCGGGCCCGGGCCGTGCTGGACGGGAGGGACTACGTCCTCCCCGACGACGTGAAGGGCATGGCCCAGCCCGTCCTCGGTCACCGTCTCGTCCTATCGACCGACGCCCGGATCCGCGACCGGCGGGTCGAGGAGATCCTCGAGGAGGTCCTGGAGGCCGTGCCGGTGCCGGTGGAGTTCCAGGGGGCCTGAGGGCCGTCCCGTGGACCGGAGCGAGGCTCGACGGGTCCTGATCGGAGCCGGCATCGTGCTCGGGCTGGGCGCCCTGGCCGCGGCCAACGTCCCGCTCCTCATGTGGGCCGTGGCCGTGGGGCTCCTGGGGGCGGCCGGCCTGGTCTGGGAGCGGCTCCCCTGGCGGGGGGTGGAGGTGTCCGCCCGGTTCCGTCCGGCCCGGGTCTTCGTGGGGGAGCCGGTCGCCGTGCACGTGAGGATCGAGAACGCGAAGCGGTTCCCCCTGCCTCTCGTCCGGCTCACCGTCCGCCTCCCCGCCGGGCTCCTGCCCGTGGGGGAGAGGGGATCCTTCCGGGGGCACTACCGGCGGCTGTCGGTCGGCGGGCGGTCCGAGGTCCGCCTCGAGCTCCCGATCCGGGTCCTTTACCGGGGGGAGTACCGGCTGGACGGGATCGAGGTCGAGATCGCCGACCCCTTCGACCTCATGCCCGTGCGGCGGGAGATCCTCCCCGAGCAGGACCTCCTGGTGTTCCCCGAGCCCCGGATCAACGTCCCGGTGCCCGTGCTCCGGCGCCTGCCCTTCGGGTCGCCGGCCCCCGCCGCCCGGATGTTCGAGGATCGAGAGCGCTTCGCCGGGGTCAGGCCGTACGAGCCCGGCGACCCCCTGAACCGCATCCACTGGAAGCTGACCGCGCACGCGGGTGGGCTCCAGACGAAGCTGTTCGAGCCGACCCGCAGCGCGCACGTGCTGTTCGCCCTGGACCTCGCGGCCGGCGAGCCGTTCTGGGACTCGATCTTCCCGGGGATCTCCGAGGACGTGATCGGGTGGGCCAGCTCCCTGGCCCGCCGGGCGTTCGGAGCGGGCTGGCGGGTGGGCCTCGTGGCCAACACCCACTACCGGAGGGGACGCGGCCTCCTGTGGGTCCCTCCCTCGGCGGCCCGCGGGCACGAGGCCGCCCTGTTCGCCGCGCTGGCCCGGATGCCCGGGGACCCCACCGCCGACCTGGCCCCCGTCCTCAGGGAGCGGGGACGCCACCTGGCCGGCGACGCCAGCGTCGTGGTCCTCTCGGCCCGGCCGGGGCCCTCCCTCCGGCAGGAGATCGCGGCCCTCCGCCGGCGGGGGACCGAGGTGGTCCACGCCTCCCCGCTCCAGGCCTCTCCGGCGGGAGCGGACGCATGACCGGACCTCGGGCACCCGGCGGGCTCGGTCCCGGCGAGGGCCCGCCCCGGGGCCTCGAGGTCGAGCCCCCCGCGCCGTCCCCGTCGCCGCCGTCCCCGGCTCCGCCCGTCGGACGGTCTCCCGGCTCCTGGTGGTCGGACGAGCGGAGGAGCGCGATCCCGGCCGGCCTCCAGGCCATCGCGGAGAGCGGCGTGCTGTTCCTGCCGGTCAGCCTGTTCGCCACGGAGTCGATCGGGGCCACCGGCGGTCCCCTGACCAGCTTCCCGTGGTTCCTCGCCCTGTTCGTGGGGACGGTCGTCGTCGCCGCGACCCTCCGCCGGCTCCGGGGGGTGAGCGTGGCCGTGGCCCTCTCCGCCCTGGCCCTGGGGGTGATCCAGACCGTCGGGTGGAGCACCGGCGACAGGAGCGCGGGGGTGATCACGGTGATCGGGACCCTGCTGGTCGGCCTCCGGGCGGCCAGCCTGGCCCTCCGGGACTGGCGGAACCCGTCGGGAGCCGCGTTCGCCGGAGGCACGATCGCCCTCCTGGTCGAGGTCTCGATCGGCCCCCGTCACGGCTGGGCCGGCCTCCTCCCGCTGACGGCCGGCCTGTTCTTCGCGGGGAGCCTCGCATCCAGGGCCGCGACGCTCACCCTGTTCGGGGGGGAGGGGGGAGCGCGGCACCCCGCTCCCCGCCGGGCCGTCGTCCTGGCGGCGATGGGCGTCGGGGCCCTCGGGGTTGTCATCGGTGCGGCGAGCGCGATCGGGGGGGACGGTGGGTTGATCGAGGCGGCCGGCCGGCTGGTCAACCCCATCGTGGAGTTCCTGGCCGGGATCATCGTGTTCGTCCTGGTCCAGCTCACGCGGCCGTTCCTGTGGCTGGCCGAGCGGCTCGGCGCGGACGGCGAGGGGGTCCGCCGGGTGCTGGAGCGGATCGACGAGGCCCTGGGCGGGGACCGGCGGGAGGACCTGGTCCCCGGCGACCCCGTGCTCCTTCGGGTCCTGGGGTTCCTCCTGCTCGCCCTGATCGCCGCGGCCATCCTGTGGGCCATCCGCCGCCAGCGCGACCGCCTCCAGCGGGCCGCGGCGATCAGGGAGGGCGGGTCGGCCGAGGAGGAGAGGGTCGAGGGGCTGCGCCGGCCCCGGAGGCGGGTCCTGCATCGGGTCCCGCGCAGGGAGCTGCCGGCCGACGTGGTGCGCCGGTGGTATGCGGAGATGCTGCTCCTGCTCGAGCGGCGGGGGCTGAACCGCGATCCCTGGGCCACGCCCGACGAGTTCCTCGCCAGGGTGGCGGCCGCGGTCCCCGTGGCCTCGCGCGACGTGGAGGCCCTGACCCGG
>JACQTL010000076.1 GCA_016210805.1 Actinomycetota bacterium
ATCGAGAAGATCGGTGACGCGGCCTCGGACATCGCCCGCGTCGTCCAGGCCCAGCTCGGGATCCCCGACGCCCTCCGTCCCGACCTCCGCCACGCCGACGAGATCGTTGGCCGGGTGAAGGTCCGGGAGGGCGCTGCGGCGGTGGGCCGCTCCCTCCGGGAGCTCTCGCTCCCCGTGGAGACCGGCATGTGGCTCATCGCGATGCGCCGGGGCGACCAGTGGGTCTTCGACCCCAGGGCCGGCGACATCGTGAACGAGGGCGACGTGCTGCTTTTCCAGGGCCCCGAGGAGGGGGTCAACCTGCTCCGCGAGGTCGCCGGAGCGCCGCCGCTTCCCCCCGGACCGGACCGGGAGCCGCCCATCCTGTCCGAGCTCGACCGGGCCGTGGACATCCTTGTGGAGATGAAGAACTCGGCCGAGGTCGCCGTGGGGCTCGCGTACTCGGCGCTGCTGTTCCAGGACCCCGCCCTGGCCGCCGAGGTGGCGACGCTGGAGTCCCGGAGCGACATCCTCCAGGACGAGCTCGAGTCCTGGGTCCTCCGGGCGGCGCCGGAGGCCAGGCGGCCGGACGAGCTACGCGGGCTGCTCCGCATCGCCACCGCCACCGAGTCGATCTTCGACGCGGCCAGGGACATGACCTGGATCGTCGAGCAGGGTGAGGAGCTCCACCCGGTGATCGGGCTGGCCCTCGAGGAGGCCGAGGAGGTCGCCGCCGAGACCCTCGTCGAGGAGGGGTCGAGGGCGGACGGGAGCGCGCTGAAGCAGCTCCAGCTCGAGACGGAGACCGGGATGTTCGTGCTGGCCGTCCAACGCGGCCGGCGGTGGATCTACCGACCCAGGCCCCGCTTCGAGCTGGCCGCCGGCGACCGGGTCATCTCGATCGGCCCCCCCGACGGCGCCGAGGAGCTCGAGCGCCTCTGCCGCGCCCCCAGCCCGGCTCAGGCTCGGTCCTGAGGTCCCGGGATCATCACCCGGAAACGCCCGGCTGAGTTCCGTCGGGACCTACGGCCGCTGATCTTGGTTCCGTGTAGTCGGTCAACTCAACGATCCTGTCGTCGGACAGACCTCTGGACAAAGCGAGCCAATGCCTCCCGGTCGGTCCGGGACAGTGTCTCCAGCGGAAGCGCACCGCTATCGCCTCCCGGAGCGGGACCCCGACGATGGCCCTGCCCACGGGATCCGTCTGCAGAAAGTTCGAGGTGACGGCGACGTCTTCTCCAAGGAGAGCCTTCTTCACGGCCGTGCAGCGGAGCTCCCACTCGTATCCATCACTCCAGATCACGGTTGGGCCGTCGCCGCACCGGGCGGCGAGAGTCAGAGCCATGGCACCGGCGATCAGAAGACGACTGACCCGCATGGCCGAGCCCTCCCGAGGTGACTAGGTCCGGACCCCCTCGACCACGGGGAGGTGGCGGACGCCGGCGGGGAGAGAGAAGCGGACGCTCTCCTCTGTCACGGTGACCTCCTCGACCTCGCTCGCTCCACGGTCGGAGAGGAAGGCCAGCATCCGGTCGACCAGCCACTCCGGCGCGGACGCGCCGCTGGTCAACCCGACCACGTCGGCGCCCTCCAGCCAGGCCGGGTCCACCTCGGTCTCGTCGTCGACGAGGTGAGCGGGGGTCCCGGCCTCCCGGGCCACCTCGACCAGGCGGTTCGAGTTCGACGAGTTCTTCGACCCGATCACGAGCAGGACGTCGGCCCGGCGGGCGATCTCCTTCACGGCGTCCTGGCGGTTCTGGGTCGCGTAGCAGATGTCGTCCTTGGGCGGCCCCTGGATGTGCGGGAACCGCTCCTTCAGGATCTCGACGATCTCGTTCGTCTCGTCCACCGAGAGCGTGGTCTGGGTGAGGTAGGCCAGCCGCTCCGCATGTGGGATCTCGACCGAGCGGGCCTCCTCGGGGGTCTGGACGAGGATCGTCCGGTCGGGAGCCTGGCCGCTGGTCCCGATGACCTCCTCGTGGCCCTGGTGGCCGATCAGCACGATCGTCATGTCGTCCCTGGCGAACCGGCGGGCCTCCAGGTGGACCTTCGTGACCAGGGGGCAGGTCGCGTCGATGGCCCGGAGCCCCCTGGCCTCGGCGTTCGAGTACACGTCGGGCGCGACGCCGTGGGCCGAGAGCACCACCACGCCGCCCTCGGGGACCTCGGCCTCGTCCTCGACGAACACCGCCCCCTTGGCCTCGAGGTCCCGGACCACCGAGATGTTGTGCACGATCTGCTTGCGCACGTGGACGGGAGCCCCGTGGATCCGCAGGGCGCGCTCGACGGCGTCGACCGCCCGGTCGACGCCCGCGCAGTAGCCCCGGGGCGCGGCGAGCAACACCTTCCTCACACGTCCATGGTACCCGGGCCCGTGAACCGGGCACCGGGGCGCTCCGTTGTCGCTTGCTCGCTCTGGTGGGTAGACTCCCGCGGCTTCACAGGACGTCCCGTCCGCCCTTCCCGCCCACCCACCCCGGCCTTGGCCGTGCGTGCGCGCGGCCGGGTGGGGGCGGTGGGGCCGTGAAGGCAGACGACGACCAGCGAGGTGATCAGGCATGCGAACGAACCGACCGCGCCGCCTCCGGACGGCGCTCATCGAGGCGACCGCCGCCCTCGCCCTCCTCTCGCTCGGGTCCACCGTGGCCGGGGCGGAGTCGAGGACGGGCGTGGCCAAGTGGTGGCAGTACGACAAGTCCGTCTGGAGCCACGGCTACCGGGCCCATCCCGACCTGGTCCGCGAGGACACCCAGTGGGAGAAGGACAACCCGGAGGCCAAGCGAGCCGAGGAGAACGCCTGGGAGGACGAGCTCACCGACCTCCACCTGGCCAAGCACTTCCACAGGGCGATCAGCTGGCACAAGGGCTACGCGGTCTGGTACGGGCACCAGGCGGGCTCGATCGGAGCCTGCGGCGTCCCCCTCACGGGCCTGTACGCCGCCCACCGGACCCTGCCCTGCGGCTCGCTGGTCTCGGTCAGGGCGAACGGCCGCTACGTCCTCGTGACGATCAAGGACCGGGGCCCCTACGGGAGCAGCAGCCGGATCCTCGACCTGTCCCCGGCCGCGTTCCAGGTGCTGGCCCCGCTGTCGCAGGGGGTCGTCTGGATAAACGCGGTCCGGATCCAGCCGTAGTCAGGTCCTGACCGGACCGGCGGGCGGCGGCATCCCCAGGATCGCCTCCCCGACACCCTCCAGGGAGGCCACCTGGGCGTCCGCGCCGGGGAGGGGGCCGACGGAGACGACCCTGATCCCCGGCCGCTCCGCCCGGGCCCGCTCCAGGAGGTCGGTCCCCATGGTCCCGAACGCCACCAACACGTGGGGCTTCCGCCCGCGGAGGAGCTCGACGGCCTCCTCGACGCTCGTCGCTCCTCCGGCCAGCTCCCAGCCGGCCCCGGCGGCGGCTCGCTGGAGGGCCAGGAGGGCCGGACGGTCGGGGGCCACGCAGAGCACGAGGAGGGCCCGGCACACGGCTACAGCCAGTCGCGCCGCTTGAAGACCCGGAACAGGACGAGGCCCGACAGGAGCATCAGCCCCAGCGCGAACGCGTACCCGAGCCGCCAGTCCAGCTCGGGCATGAACCGGAAGTTCATCCCGTAGATCCCGGCGATCAGGGTGGGCACCAGGATGATCGCCGCCCACGAGGTCAGCCGCTTCATCACCTCGTTCAGCCGGTTCGAGATCTGCGAGATCTGGGCCTCGAGGGCGGCGGTCAGCACCTCGCGGATGTTGTCGGCGAACTCCAGGGTCCTGATCACGTGGTCGGCCACGTCGCGGTAGTACGGGGCCAGGCGGTCGGTCACGAAGCGGGGCTGTCCTCCCAGGAGGTCGAGGACCTCCCGGAGGGGCATCACCCGGCGGCGGAAATCCACCACCCGCCTCTTCAGGCGGAAGATGGCCTCCTGGGCCCCGGGGTCGGGCTCGTCCCCGAAGACCCTCCCCTCCACGTCGTCGGCGTCGTCCTCGAAGCGCTCGACCACGTCGAAGTAACCGTCCACGACCTCGTCGAGCAGGGCGTACAGGAGGAAGGCCCCGCCCTCGGAGGTGAGCTCCGGCTGGAGGTCCCACCGCCGGATCACGGGGGCCAGGTCGAAGAGCGGGGAGAACCGGATCGTGATCAGGAACCTCGGCCCGGCGAAGGCGTGGATCTCGCTCTCCGTGAGGGTCCCGTCCCCGTCCACGCCGAGGGAGTAGAGGACCACGAAGAAGAAGCCCTCGTACGTCTCGACCTTGGGCCGCTGGTTCCGGTGCTCGGCGTCCTCGATGGCCAGGGGGTGGAGCCCGAACTCCTCCTGGATGAGCCGGAGGTCCTTGGCCGAGGGATCCGCCACGTCGAGCCACACCTCGGCGTCCCCCTCGCCCAGGACGTCGCTGATCCGCAGGGGGTCGAACCGTTCCTCGCGGAGCACCCCGTCGCGATAAAGCCGGGCGGTTATCACGGTGCGGAGACTAGCGCAGCGGCCGCCTTCCGCTAGAGTTCTGCGGCCGTGGAGGCGTTCCGTCCGCTGGTCGACCTGTTCACCACCCTCGACGACCTGGTCGAGCGGGTCGAGCCGACGTGGTGGGGCGCCGTCGTCGCCGACCCCCGGTTCCCCGACGTCCACGACGCGAACTACGCCCGCATCGACGGCCCCCGGCCCGACCTCACGATCGACGAGGTCGAGGCCCACCTCCTCCCGGTCCTCCGGGAGATCGGAGCACCGAACGAGCACGTCGCCATGTTCGACGTCGCCGGGACCCGCCGGCTGTTCGACGCCCTGGAGACCCGGGGCGACCGGATCGGCGTGGACACCGTGATGGAGCTGATGGACGAGCCGCCGGACGTCCCCCCGCACCCCGTCGAGGAGGTCGATCCCGCCGACCCCCACCTGTGGGAACGCCAGCACCTGGCCCTCGCCGAGTTCGACGTCACGGAGCCCGAGCCCCTCGACCAGCTCGTGGCCTGGGAGCGCGACATGCTCACGCCGTTCGGGAAGCGGTGGTTCGCCGTGCGGGTGGACGGCGAGATGGAGGCGTTCGGGGCCCTGCTGGTCCAGGGCGACACCGGCTACGTGGACAACATCGTCACGATGCCGCCGTTCAGGCGGCGGGGGCTCGCCGCGGCCGTGGTGGTGCGCATCGTCGACGAGGCTCGTCGCGGGGGAGCGCGGCGGACGTTCCTCCTGGCCGACCGGCCCGACCCGATCCGGCTCTACGAGCGGCTGGGGTTCCGCCGGGTCGGCGAGGTCGCCAGCTCGTTCCGCCCCCTGCCCTAGCCCTGGGCCAGGGCGCGGGAGATGACCAGGCGCTGGATCTCGCTGGTCCCCTCGAAGATCGTGTAGATCTTCGCGTCCCGGTACCACTTCTCCACCGGGAAGTCCTTGACGTAGCCGTAGCCGCCCAGGACCTGCACGGCCTGCTCGGTCACCGAGACGGCCACCTCGCTCGCCTTCAGCTTGGACATCGAGCCCTCGGCGTTGGGGAACTCGCTCCCGTTGCGGGCCATCCACGCCGCCCGCCACACGAGGAGCCGCGCGGCGTCGATCTCGGTGGCCATGTCGGCGAGCTTGAAGGCCACGCCCTCGTGCTCGATGATCGGCCGCCCGAACGCCTCCCGCTCCTTCGCGTAGTCCCTGGCGAACTCGAATGCCGCCCTGGCGATCCCGATGGCCTGGGCCCCCACGC
>JACQTL010000086.1 GCA_016210805.1 Actinomycetota bacterium
GTGCCACCCTCCGAGGATCCGACCTCCACATCGAGCGCTTGGCCCCCGGACAGGTCCACGGAGAGCCGCCGGCACGTCGGCCCGCACTCGTCCATCGGCCTCCTGGCGCCGTCGAGCACGAGCCACGCCGGGATGCCCGCCGCGGCCTCCTCGCCCTCGAGCGGGAGCACGTAGAGCAGCACCGTGTTCAGGCCGGGGCGGCCCGGCCGGAGGGTGAGCCCGACGAGGACGTCGCCCGCGGCCCCGCCGAGCGAGAGCTCACCGTCCGCGGGGAGGGCGGAGATCCCCGCCTCCCGGCCATCCTCCGCCTCGGTCCCTGCCGTACGCGCCGGCGGCAACGGGTAGGCGGCGAGCAGGGCCGCCGCACCGATCACGACCAGCGCCGCCACGGCCTCCAGCCGCATCGAGCCGACCACCCGCCGCCAGGCGAGGAGCGAGAGCGGAGCCATCGCTGCGACGCCGAGCACCTTGAACGACAGCACCGCGCCGTAGGAGGTGGTGTAGAGATCGGCGAACGCCGTCAGCTCCTGGGTGCCCCGCAGGGTGCCGGCACCCACGGTAAGGAGGAACGCGATGAAGGCCACCGGGGTGAACCGGTCGAGCAGGGCGCGCCCCTGGCCCTCGCGCCAGCCAGCCGGCGGCCGGACCACGGCGAGCGCCACGATCCCGCCGGCCCATAGCCCGGCGGCGACCAGGTGGAGAGCGTCGACCCAGATCCCCCACCAGAGGGGACGTACGGCCGCCGCGTGCCCCGCCGAAGCGAGCGCGACCACGGCGGCGAGCACCGGCCACCCGACCAGACGTCGCCGCGAGGCGAGGAGCACCGCGAGGACCTCCGCGACGAGCCGGAGCACCCGCGCCGCCCCGGGAAGCCCGGTGGTGAGGTAGCTCGCCAGGGCGGCGATCGACGGACGGGGCGCCGCCAGGAGGGCTTCCCCGAGGACCACGCCAACCCCGCCGGCCAGAGCGAGCAGCAGCGCAGCCCGGGGGGAGCGGGCCGCCCACGGAAGGGTGGGCCGGCGCCGGGCCAGCCGCTCGAGCAGCAGAAGCCCGAGGGCGATCAGCAGCCCCGAATACTCGACCGCGCGAAGGAGGGCCACGGCGAGGTCGCCGGTGCCCGGGCCGAAGCCGGTGGCCCCCTCGGCGCCGGGGCCGGGATCGACGCCCACCCCGAAGCGGAACGAGCCCCGGAGCGTGTGGCCGTCCACGGTCGAGACGGTGACCCACTCCACCCGGTACACCCCCGTCACGCTCCCCGTGAGGGCCGCCCGGAGCTCGCTCGGTCCCGACACCTTCCCTTCGATCCGCTCGTCCGCAGGTGTCTCCACGGACATCCGGGAGAGCGACGCGTTGAGCGGCTCGGTGAACCGCAGGACGACCGCACCGGGGGCAGAGGCCAGCGTGCTCCCCGGCTCCGGCTCGGCCTCGACGAACGCGGCGTGCGCCGCTGCTCGGCCGGGGATGGCCAGGAGGAGCCCGGCCGCGAGCACGACCGCCGCCGGGCGCATCCGCATCAGATGGGCGGCCAGTCGTTCCGGGAGAACCATCCGACCAGGGGGATGAACAGGCGCGTCCAGGTGCCGGTCACCATCAGCGCCCCCATCAGCAGCAGGACCGCGCCCCCCACCCGCTCGACCAGCCTGCCATGCCGGCGGAACCAGCCGAACGCGCGGCCGGCCCGGGCATAGCCCAGGGCGAGCAGGAGGAACGGCACGCCCAGGCCGAGGGAATACACCAGCAGGAGGGCAGCTCCCCAGGCGGCCGTCTCCGTCGCGGCCGCCGCGGTGAGGATCCCCGCGAGGACCGGGCCGATGCATGGCGTCCATCCGAAGGCGAACGCCATCCCCAACGGCACCGCTCCGAGCGGTCCCGCGCGTACCCGCCGCGGGTCCATGCGGACCTCCCGGTACAGGAACGGAAACCGGAGAGCCCCGATCAGGACGAGGCCCATCCCGATGACGAACACTCCCGCCGCCTGCTCGACCACCCGGCGGTTCCTGAGGAGCACCCCCCCGAACAGCGCCGCGCCGGCCCCGAGCGCCGTGAACACCACCGAGAAGCCGACGACGAAGAGCGCCGCCGCGACGAGCACGCGCCGGCGGACCGCCACGGTGCCCACCTCGTCGCCGGAAACCCCGCCCACGTACGAGAGGTAGCCGGGCATGAGCGGGAGGCAGCAGGGCGAGGTGAACGACAGGATCCCGGCGAGGAACGCGAGGCCGAGCGGACCGAGGACGGTCATGTCGCCGCCTGGCCGAGCACCTCGTCGACGGCTCGCCCGAGCACCTCACCGTCGATCCGCCCCGTGAAGCGATAGACGATGCGCCCCTCGACGTCGATCAGGAACGTCGTCGGCACCCCGAGCAGCTCGTAGAGGCCGGCCAGGCTCCCCGCGGGGTCCTCCACGCTCGGGAACGTGATGCCGAACTCTCTCTCGTACGCCTTGGCCGCGGCCGGATCGTCCCTGTAGTCCACCCCGAGGAGCTGCACGCCCTCATCCCCGTACCGCTCCCAGAGGGCCTGGAGGTGAGGTGCCTCCTGACGGCACGGGACGCACCACGAGGCCCAGAAGTTCAGCACGACGACCTCGCCACGGAAGTCCCGGAGCGAGATGTCCCCCCCGCCGGCGAGCGACGAAGCGGTGAAGTCGGGAGCCGGACGGTCGTCGACCCGGGCCACCGCCCGGTAGTTCGCCACGGTGACGTTCGGGATGCCACCGGTGCCCACCCGCCGCAGCTGGAGCAGGCCGAGCCCGATGAGGGCGAAGACCGTGCCGAGCACCATCACCCGCACCGCCCACCGCAAGGGTGTAACCGGTGGTCGGCTCGAGGAAGGGCCGGCGCCGCTCCCCGTCACGGCCGCTCCCAGATGACCCCGCCGTCGTGGCTCACCCAGACTTCGGCCACCGAGCCGGAATGGGCCGCGGCGAAGAGGGTCCGCGGGTCGCCCGGCGACATGGCGACGAGGAGCGCTCCGGCAGGAACGTCCAGGCGGGTCCAGGTCGCTCCGCCGTCCACCGACTCGGCCGCTCCGCCCGAGCCGGAGGCGACGAGGTGACGTGGGTCCGCCGGATCCCAGGAGACCCACATCGTCATCTCCACGCGGCCGAGCGCCCGCCAGGTGAGACCGCCGTCGAGGCTCTCGACCACTCCGGCCCCCATGTCGGAAGCGACCAGGTGCTCGGGGTCGCCGGGGTCGACGAGGATCGGCCCCATGAAGGACCGACCGACTTCCGTGGTGACGACCTCCCAGGTGCGGCCGCGGTCGACGGACCGGAGGAGCCCCACGGCAGGCGACGCCGCGTACAGCCTGTCGCCGGACCCGCCGAGCGAGTGGATGTCGCTCGATGGGAGCCCGTCGTTCCGGCGCTCGAACGTGCGCCCGCCGTCTTCCGACACGGAGAGCCCCGGATGCCCTCCCACCAGGACTGCTCCTTCGATGAAGGCCCAGCCCATCGCGTCGGCATCGTCGAGCGACCGGATCCGCTCCCAGGTGCGCCCCCCGTCTCGGGACAACGAGACCGCCTGGTGGCCGCCGACGTAGAGGGTGTCCGGGTCGGCCGGGTCCACGACGAGGGAGTGGAGGTCGCCACCCACCACCGCCTCGTTCCCGTCTCTGCCCCGCTCATCAGCGCTCCGTGTCGCCCACAGCGTCAGGCCGCCGACTGCCACCAGGGCGAGGAGCACCCACCCCCAGCGAGAGGATCGAGCGCGCTGCGGGGGCCGCCTCGTTCCGGTCGTGCGTCGCACGGGGGAGCGCCGGGCCCGCTGCCTAGCCATCGTTGGCTCACACCTCCGTTCTCGAGCGAGGACGAAGCCGCCCCGTCGGGGCGGCGGTGCACGTCAGCGCGGACGCGGAGGGTGCTCGGGTGGCGAGTCCAGCCCCGCCCGGCCCGAGCCGGGAACCGAAGCGACCCGCGTCGTGCCGGGACGGGGCAGGACCAGGGCGAAAAGCGCGAGGATCGCGAGGCACAGCGCGAGTCCGGCGTGCAGGTTCCCCGGCGAGCACTGGGGGCAGAGCGCCATCCCCCCCATCGACCCCGGGACCGGGAGCGGAAGCGCCAGGGCCACGAGGAGGAGCAACAGGGCGACCAGCAGCAGGACGGCGAGCCGCTTCATCGGCGTCGAGTCTACTCGGCGCCTGCCTGGCGCGTGTCCGGGGCATCCTCGTCGGTCGGGTCGCGGGGAGGGCGGGCGTGTCGCCCGATGCCGTTCGTCACCGGGGGCCGGTGGCCGGGCCGAGGTCCGCCAGGCGGCGTTCGAGCAGGCGCCGCTCGGCGTCGTCGTGGGCCAGGGCCAGCGCACGCCGGTAGGCGTCGCGGGCCTCCTCGGTTCGCCCGAGGCGGCGCAGCAGCTCGCCACGCGTGGAGTGCAGGTAGCGGTAGTCCTCCAGGTCGAGACGATCGACGATCTCGAGGCCCGACTGGGGGCCCTCGGCCTCGGCCACCGCGACCGCTCGGTTCAGCTCCACGACCGGTGAGTCGGTGAGGCGGGCCAGCTCGCCGTAGAGGGCGGCGATCTGGGGCCAGTCGCGCGGCTCGTCCGCATGCAGGGACGCGATGGCCGCCTGCACGACGTAGGGGCCGCGGCCGTGAAGGGCCAGGGCCCGGTCGAGCACCTCCCGCCCGTCGGCGATCTGCCCCCCGTGCCACAGCGAGCTGTCCTGGTCGGCAAGCAGCACCAGGTCGCCGTCCCGGAACCGCGCCTCGCGGCGGGCATCGAGCAGCAGCATCATGGCCAGCAGGCCGTGCACCTCCGGCTCGTCGGGCATCAGCTCGGCGAGCGCCCGCCCGAGCCGGATCCCCTCCGCGGCCAGCTCGCCGCGCCCGCCGTACCCCTCGTTGAAGATCAGGTAGACCACCGCGAGCACGGCGGCGAGCCGGTCGGGCAGCAGGTGGTCGGGAGGGAACCGGAACGGGATCCCGGCCGCCTTGATCTTGCGCTTGGCCCGGACCAGCCGCTGGGCCATCGTCGGCTCGGGGACCAGGAACGCGCGGGCGATCTCCGCGGTGGAGAGGCCCCCGAGGGTCCGCAGCGTGAGGGCCACCTGTGCCTCCGTGGCGAGCGCCGGGTGGCAGCA
>JACQTL010000081.1 GCA_016210805.1 Actinomycetota bacterium
GTCGGCCTACATCCCCACCAACGTCATCTCCATCACCGACGGGCAGATCTACCTGGAGACCGACCAGTTCTACGCCGGCGTCCGCCCCGCGATGAACGTGGGCATCTCGGTCTCCCGGGTAGGGGGGAATGCTCAGATCAAGGCGATGAAGCAGGTGGCCGGGCGGCTCCGCCTGGACCTCGCCCAGTACCGCGAGCTGGAGGCCTTCGCCGAGTTCGGCTCGGAGCTCGACAAGGCCTCCCAGCAGCAGCTGGCCCGAGGGGCTCGGGTGGTCGAGGTGCTCAAGCAGCCCCAGTACCGGCCCATGGCCGTGGAGGATCAGGTCATCTCGATCTACGCGGTGACCGGCGGGTACCTGGACCGGTTCCCCGTCCTCGACGCCAAGCGCTTCGAGCGGGAGCTCATCGAGCACATGTCCACCAGGCACCCCGAGGTCGGCCACCACATCCGGGAGCAGGGAACCCTCCCCGAGGAGGTCGAGACCACCCTGAAGTCCGCCCTCGAGGAGTTCGCGACGTCCTTCCGCCCCACCGAGGAGGCGCCCGGTAAAGAGGGCGCCCTGGGCCCGGGCGCGCCTCCCGACGAGGTCCGGGAGGACATCGGGTGGGACCGGATGTCCTCGTTCGCCGAGGACGCGGAGGAGGGCGGGCCTTCTCCCCCGACCGAGGAGGAGCACGAGCGGGAGGCCGGGCCGGCCTCCGACACCGACGCTCCTCCTCCCCTGTAGGACGGGGCCATGGGCGCCAGGCTCCGGGTCGTCCGCCGGCGGATCCGCTCCGTCCAGTCGACGATGAAGATCACGCGGGCGATGGAGCTCATCGCCGCCTCGCGGATCCTCCGGGCCCAGCAGCGGGTCGAGCAGGCCCGGCCCTACGCGATCCGGCTGACCGAGGCCATGGAGGACGTGGCCCGCCAGACCGGCAGCCTGGTCCATCCCCTCCTGGAGGAGCGGGAGCACCCGGAGCGGGCCGCGGCCTTCGTGGTGACCTCCGACCGGGGGCTGGCCGGCGCCTACAACGCGAACGTCCTGCGCCGGGCCGAGGCCCTGATGCGCCGGCTGCACGATCGCGGGCTCGACGTCCGCCTCTACGTGGCCGGGCGCAAGGGCCAGTCGTACTTCCGGTTCCGGGGGGTGCCCGTCGAGCGGGCCTGGACGGGGATCAGCGAGGTCCCTCCCTACGCGGCCGCCGAGGAGATCGGCCGGACGATCATCGAGGCCTTCTCCAGCCGCGAGATCGACGAGCTGCACGCCGTGTACACGGACTTCCGGTCGGCGTTCACGCTGCGGGCCACGGACAAGCGGTTCCTGCCCATCGCCCCGGAGGAGGTCGTGGGGGAGCCCGGCCGGCCCGCCCCCGAGTACGTTTTCGAGCCGGCCCCCGGGGCCATCCTGGACCACCTGCTGCCCCAGTACGTGACGGCGAAGATCTACCACTCGATGCTCGAGTCGGCCGCGTCTGAGAACGCCGCCCGGCGGCGGGCCATGAAGGCGGCCACCGAGAACGCGGAGGACCTGATCAAGATCCTCACGCGCCAGGCCAACCAGGCCCGGCAGGCCGAGATCACCACCGAGATCAGCGAGATCGTCGGCGGCGCGGAGGCGCTGTCCCGGGGCGCCGCGGGCCGCTAGCCGGCCGACGGAGGAGAGCGACATGGCCAGGAAGACCAGCGCACCAGTCGGCAACGGCCCGGGGGACGGCACCGGCCGCATCCTCCGGGTGATCGGACCGGTCGTGGACGTGGAGTTCCCCCCCGGCCGCCTGCCGGAGCTCCACACGGCCCTCCATGTCGAGCGGACCCTCGACGGCGAGACCGACACGATCACCTGCGAGGTGGCCCAGCACATCGGGGAGTCCGTGGTCCGGGCCATCGCGCTGAAGCCCACCGACGGGCTGGTCCGGGGAGCCCCGGTCCTGAACACGGAGGCCCCGATCACCGTGCCCGTGGGCAAGGGGGTCCTGGGCCACGTCTACAACGTGCTGGGGGAGCCCCTCGACGTCGAGTCGGTCCCCGTGACCGAGCGGTGGCCGATCCACCGCGACCCCCCGCCCTTCGAGGAGCTCGAGCCGAAGACCCAGATGTTCGAGACGGGCATCAAGGTCATCGACCTGCTGGAGCCGTACGTCCAGGGCGGCAAGATCGGGATGTTCGGCGGCGCCGGGGTGGGCAAGAC
>JACQTL010000088.1 GCA_016210805.1 Actinomycetota bacterium
CCCGGACCAGGGCGAAGGGCAACAGGTCCACGCCCACCGGCTCCAGTCGCGCCGTCTCGGCCGTCTGGACGAGCGCGTTCACCATGGCCCGCTGCGCGGCCACGAGGAGGACCCGGATCATCCGGCGTCCCTCCTGCTCGAACTCCTCCAGAGGGTCGAAGTCCAGCACTGCGTCCTCCACGGCGATGGGGATGAACTCCTGGACCTGGTAGGCCAGCGAGTCGCGGAGCTCCTTCTCGGGGAGCCAGGGCAGCGCGACCTCACGGACGACCACGCGCTGGTTCCCCACGCCCATCACCACCTGCTTGGTCTTGAACCCGCCCCGGCGCCAGAGCTCGCGCACCGACTCGGCCACGGCGTCCGGGTTGCGGATCTCCCCGTTCTCCACGGCCCCCGGGGCGACGGGCACCTGGGCGGCCCGGACCAGGACGGGGGCGTCCGCGCCCCCGGTCACCTCCGCGGCTCGCACCGCGGTGGCCCCGATGTCGAGCCCGATGCGGCTCCGGCTCACGATCCCTCGCCCTCCACCCGCACCGAGCGGTCCGACAGGTAGCCGTTCACGTCCGACTCCCTGATCCGGTAGTTCTTGCCCACCCGGATGGCCGGCAGCTGCCCGCTCTTGATGAGCCGGTACACGGTCATGTTCGACACGCGCATCGTGGCCGCCACCTCTCCGACGGTGAGCAAGCGGTCCCCCGCGAAAGAGCGTCGCTTACCCATCTCTCACAACCTCCACAAGTTCAACAGTTGCCTCAGCTGCCACATCTTCCACAACTTCCACACCTGCTCCCCGTACCTCCCTTCCGCTCAGCCGTTCCGGGGGGAGCGCAAAGTAACAGTGGCCACACTTCTTGTCAAACATCTCCCTCACGTACTTTCGGCACGTTAGGGTGAATTACATATATGTAATTCACTCTTTCAACTCCTGCAACACCGAAGGTACCCCCGGCCGGGGGGTCCATGCCTCCCTAGAGCAGGCGGAGGTAGGCGGAGGCGATCTCGGGTCCGACGAAGGCGGCCAGCACCGCGCCCGTGGCCAGGTACGGCCCGAACGGGATGGCCTGCTTGCGGCCGGCCCTGCCGAGCAGGAGGGCCAGCACGGCCCCCACTCCCCCGAGCAGGACGCCGAGGGCCGCGGCGACGGCCACGTAGGAAAGGCCCAGCGATCCCAGGACCAGGCCGATGAGGGCGGCGAGCTTCACGTCCCCCATCCCCATGCCGGCCGGCGACACGAACGCCACGACGAGGAGCGCTCCGCCGTAGGAGGCGAACCCGATCGCCGCCCGGACGGCGTCCACCTCCCCACCGGCCAGGTCGGCGACGGCCACGGCGAGCGCCGCCAGGAGGACCGACGGGTACACGATCCGGTTCGGCAGGATCCTGTGCCTGGCGTCGATCACGCCGAGCGCCACCATGACTCCCAGGAAGGGAGCCACGATCGCGGCGGCGGGCTCCCCGTCGAGCTCCAGCGCCGCTCCGACGAAGAGCGCCGCCGTGGCCAGCTCGACCAGCGGGTACAGGGCGGAGATGGGGGCCCCGCATGCCCGGCACCGGCCCCGGAGGACCAGCCACGAGAGCAGGGGGACGTTGTCGCGGGCCCTGATCTCTACCCCGCAGCTCGGGCAGCGCGACCCGGGACGGATCAGGGACTCGCCCCGGGGGACCCTGTGCACGACCACCGTCAGGAAGCTCCCGAACGCGAGGCCGAGGATCCCGTAGAGGAAAAGACGCAGCACGGTGGCCGGGAGTCTAGTGGAGGGCCGGGCGCCGCCCGGGGGGCTCCTACGGCGAGAGCTCTTCCCAGAGCGTCTGCTCGATGGAGCCGCCGAAGCCGGCCACCCGCTCGACCTCGGCGTTGTAGGTCACGTCGAACCCGTTCTTGAGGTCCATGCCCCCGGCCCAGAGGGCCCCCTCCCCCTCGTTGTCCTGGTTCTTGAAGGCCATCTTGCCGGTCGTGTAGAAGAGCGCGACCACCCCGTCGTCCGGCTCGTCCGGGTCGCCGCTGTCCAGCACCACCGAGTTCTTGCCGTAGATGCTGCAGTCGCCCCCCTGGTCCGAGCAGGTCGTGCCGGTGGGCGGGACGTAGAGGGACACGATGACCAGCAGGGACCCCGGGCTGGCCGTGGTTGTGACCTCCCCGGTGTTCCCCAGGTCGATCGGGGCGTTGGTCACGATCGTGAGGTCCCCGCCCAGGGAGAGGCCCTCGAGGCTCACCTTGGTCGACTGGGACGGGTTCGTCTGCCAGATCGCGTAGGTGCCGCTCATGTTGACCTTGGACACCGTGGAGTTGAACGAGCTCACCGCCGTCGTCGACGTGGTCGCGGGATCGCACGTGATGCCGGCCGGGAAGCAGGTCAGGGGGTCGTAGTTGGCCTCGTCGAAGACGAAGTCCGGAAGGCTCCGGGTCACCGGTGGCGCCGTCTTCGTGTAGGGCTGGGCGTTGGGGGTGCTCGTCGTGACGGCCCCGCAGGCCGTGGCGGTCCCCTGCACCGTCCCGCCGGAGACGTAGTACCCGTCCGGGGTGGGTGGGCAGCTCAGCTCGGTGGGGGCCGAGGCCGTGGCGTTGCCCTGCACGACGGAGGTGCCTCCGAGGGTGACGGGACCGCCGGCGTGGAGGTTGGCGTCGCTCGTGCAGCTCGAGCCCGACAGGGACTTGACGATCCGGGCGCCCTGCTCGACGACGATGCCCAGCGTGGCGTTGAGGATCGAGCCGCAGACGGTTGCGTTGTTCTTCACGGTGACCTGCTCGTTGGCGAAGACGTCCCCGATCACGGTCGCCCCGTTCTTGATCTCCAGGGTGGTCGCGGAGAAAAGGGCGTACTCGAAGGTCTGGGGCGGCTCCATTGTCATCCGGACCTTCCGGGCCTGGGCGTTCGACTGGCCGGAGAGGTAGGCCGCGGCGGTCGGATAGAACCCGTAGGCCGTGATCACCAGGTTCCCGCGGTTCTGCCTCTGCCAGGTGACCTGGTACTCCCCACCCGGGATCGTGCATCCGTCGGTCGAGGTGCCGTCGTAGGGACATCCGGTGTCCGCGGGGCCGGAGCTGAGGTCCGAGGACAGGTGGACCACGGCGTCGTTGAGCCCGGCCTCGGCCACGCCCAGGAGCTTCGTCCACCGGCCTCCGCGCTCGGACAGGCGGTTCACCGACTCCCCCGCCGAGAGGACCACGATCATGAGGAGGGACATCACCGCGAGGAGGGCCATCGCCGTCACGAGGGCGAACCCCGACTCGTCGCGGTGGACCTTGAGCATCGCGCGTCGTATCACAGGTTCCTCATCTCCACCTGGCTCCCCAGGTTCAGGGTCCTGGTCCCGATGTCCACGGTGAACAGGATGTCGACCTCCTGCAGCGTTCCGTCCACGGTCGTGTAGGTGAACACCGAGGAAGTGGCCAGGTCCCCCAGCACGGGGACCTGGGTCCCCCCGTCCACCTGGCGGTAGAGGGTCGAGTCCACCACCTGGTAGTGGATGTGCTTCGCCACCCCGTTCACCAGCGTGTCCATCCCCAGGTAGTCGGCCTGCATCGTGTCGACGTTCGTGGCCTGCCGGATGTGCTTGGTCATCTGTTCCATGGCGATGCGCATGTCGTTCAGGTAGTCGCGACGGCCCTGGACGGTCTCGCTGTCCCGCAGCGTCCGGGCGAACACGGAGAGGAACGCCGCGGTGATGATCGACATCACCAGGAGCGTCACCGCCATCTCGATGATGGTGAAGCCGCCCTCCCCACGGAGGCGCGCCGCGCGTGGGCGGAGGAGGCCCCTAGACCGTGACATGGTTGCTGTCCGCGCTCACGTTGCCGGCCAGGTCGATGGCGACTACGTAGTACTCGTAGACCGCGTGGTTGTCGTGGGGGTCGTCCAGGCACTTGTTGGGGAGCCCGTACACGAACTGGCAGGCGATCTGGGTGAACGAGGTGGACGTCGTGGGCCGCCGGTACACGGCGTATCCGGCCAGGTCGCCATCGGTCACGACGTTCCACTGGAGCACTGCCGACTTCTTGTTCGGAGCCCGATCGACGGTGAGCCCCGTCGGGGCCGAGGGCGGCACGGAGTCGAGCAGGATCGTGTCGGAAACGGTGGCGCTGACGTTCCCGGCCGCGTCCCGGAAGCGGACGTGCACCGACTTCGTCCCGTCGCCGGACGGGACCGTGTAGATCGCCGACGTCGAGTAGGAGATGTAGGAGCCGAAGTTGGACCCGTCGTCGGAGAAGGCCATCTCGGTGACCCCGACGTCGTCGGTGGCCGACAGGTTCAGCGTCACCTTGGTGTCGCGGGTGTAGGTCGAGCCGTTGTTGATCGAGACCGTCCCCACGGGAGCCTGGGTGTCGGGGCCCGCGGCACCCGGATCGCTCACGGTGACCTGACAGACGAGGGAGGCGTTCGAGGCGGTGGCCCCGTCGTCGTCGTGCACGGTGTTCGACACCGTGTACGTGCCGGCGGAGCCGTAGGTATGGCTGCGCTGGGTCCCCCCGTTCGTGAGGGTGTTGCCGTCGCCGAAGTCCCAGTCGACCTGCGCGATGGTGCCGTCGGTGTCCGAGGCCACCGCGGTGAAGTTGGCCTCCAGCCCGCCGGTGGTCGACGTGGGGCACGACACCGTGGGCGACAGGTTCGAGCCGGTGGCGCCGCTGCTCCCGAAGGTGATCACGCCCTGGGTGAAGAAGGATGAGATCTCGAGCTTCTGTGAGCGCGCGCCCCAGGTCCAGGTCACCACGACGGTCACCCGTTTGGTGTTCTCGGTCCCGGGGATCGTGGGGTCGTCGTACCAGGTCGCGTAGTCGTAGAGCTGGAACGTGGCGTTGCCCCGGGCCACCGTCGTCGGCCCGTGGATCAGGGCCGGGGAGGCCTGGCCGAAGATCAGCGGCTCCGCCGGGAGCGGCCCGGACCCGTCCGGGTCGAAGGACGCCCCGTCGGCGGTGAGCCAGTAGTCGGGGTCGGACTCCTCGGCGGACTTCGTGAGGGGCCCGGCGTCGGCCAGGCCCACGTTGGTGAAGTTCAGGGCCCTGGCCACCTCGATCTCCTCGTTGGCCAGGCCCTCGGCGGTCTGCCGCTGGCGGGCCAGGGCGGTCTGGTCGAGCCCGTAGGTCAGGGCCTGGGCCACGGCGAACGCCCCGATGGCCAGGATCAGGCCGGCCATCAGCCCCTCGACCACCGACATGCCGGCCTCCTCCCGGTGGACCCGGGACAGCCGCCGGACCATGCGGTTCAGCACGAGGTGCACCCGTGACACGCGGCATCCCCCTTCACGATCACCTCAGTAGGTATCGGATGAGGGAGGGCCCGGATTGAGCCCGTGGAGGCCGAGGCCCCCGCTCCCACCAGGGGAGATGCGAGAAGGGAGCGGCCCGGAGGCCGCTCCCTTCCGCCTTGGCCGGCTCCCGCTAGAAGCTGGCGCCGGTGCACTCGGTCTCGGCGTCGATCGCCGCCACCGTGGCGCCCGAGCAGTACGTCGTGCCGCCCGCACCGTCGGTGCTCTCATGGATCCCGAAGAACGTCCCGGAGGCGCTCTCCGCCACCATATGCAGGTCCGTGGCGGAGGCCGTCACGATGTAGACGGTGCCGACCACCTCCGACCCGGCCGCGGGCAGCGTGTCCTCCCACGTCAGGGACGGCTCGGCCGCCTCGCCCTCGGTCTCGGTGAACGCAGCGAACGTGTCGCCGTCGGTGTAATACACCTTGCCGGCGGCGAGGGCGTTCCTGAGGTTCGACTGAGCCGCGCGGTCCTGGGCCCGCTCGCGCGCGCCGAGGAAGGTCGGGAGAGCGATGGCGATGAGGATACCGATGACCAGAACGACCACCATCAGCTCGATCAGCGTGAATCCGTCCTCCTCGTTGCGGCGGTCCATAAGCCGCTTGAGCATCACGTCACCTCCTTCTAGAGGTTCCGGGCGCGCCACGGCGGCGCGCTTCCCCTGAGGCTTCGGCACCGGCCCCGCCGACCTGATAGTCATCTGGGATGGTTTGGCCGGACGGCGTGCCCTACGCCGAACGGCCCACAGGCGGAGGGGGTGGGCGAGGACGAGCCTCGCCCACCCGCGGGGGAAGGGGACCGCCGCCGGCCCGGGGCACGGACCCGAGACCGGCGGCGGACGGGAAATGGATCCCGGCGGCGCTACTTCACCAGGTTGATCAGGTTGAACATCGGCAGGTAAAGGGCCACGACGGACAGGCCCACGGCCCCGCCGATGACGGCGATCATGAGCGGCTCGATCAGCGAGGTCAGCGCGTCCACGCTCGCCGTGACCTCCTCGTCGTAGAACTGGGCCACCTTCTCCAGCATCGAGTCCACGGCCCCGGTCTCCTCCCCCACGGCCAGCATCTGCACGACCATGGGCGGGAAGACGGCGTGCTTGCCCAGGGGCTTGGCGATGCTCTCCCCCTCCTTGACCGAGGACTGGACGTCGGAGACGGCCACGCTGATGACCTTGTTGTTCACGGTGTCCTTGACGATGTCCAGGGCCTGGAGGATGGGAACGCCCGAGCGGAGGAGGACCCCGAGCGTGTTGGCGAACCGGGATAGGGCCGACTTGTGGAACAGGTTCCCGAACACCGGGACCTTGAGCTTGAGCATGTCGACCTGGGCCCGGCCCCGCTCCGTCTTCTTGTACCGGCGGAAGGCGATCACGAACCCCACCGTCAGGGCGAGCCACACGAACCAGAAGTTCCTGATCAGCGCGGAGGTCCCCAGCAGGATCCGGGTCGGCAGGGGCAGCGTGCCCCCCAGGTTCGCGTAGATCCCCTCGAACTGCGGGACGATGAACAGGAGCATCGCCGTGAGGATCATCCCGACCATGAGGAGCACCACTACCGGGTACGTCATGGCCGACTTGATCTTCTGGCGGAGGGCGACCTCCTTCTCGATGTTGTCGGCGAGCCGGAGGAGCACGGAGTCGAGGACGCCGCCAACCTCGCCGGACCGGATCATCGCGATGTAGAGGTTGGTGAAGACCTTGGGGTGCCGGGTCATCGCCTCCGAGAGGGACGACCCCCGTTCCACGTCGATCCGGACCTGGGTCAGGACCTTGGTCAGCTCCTTGCTCTCGGTCTGGTCCGACAGGATGGCCAGGGCCCGGAGGATGGGGAGGCCCGAGTTCACCATCGTGGCGAACTGCCGGGAGAACACGGCCATGGACTTCATCTTCACGTGGCCGGGACGGAGGGTGAGCTCGCGGTTCAGGCCCTCCTTCTTCACCTGGATCTGGAGGGGCACGTAGCCCATCTCGCGGAGCCGGTTCACCACGAGGGCCTGGCTGTCTCCGAGGAGGGTCCCGGTCACGATCTTCCCGCCCCGGTCGCGGACGCGGTACGCGTAGGTCTCAGCCACCGCGCGTCCCTCCCATGCCGCCCATGGACCCGCCCATGCCGCCGCCCATCACGCCGCCCATGGCCATGGCCCCCGAGGGGGCCGGGGAGCCGTCGCCGGCCGTCGTGCCGACCAGCCGGGCCAGCTCCTCCGGGTCGTGGCAGGCCTGCTGGGCCGCGTGCAGCGTGATCTTGCCGCTCTTGACCAGGTTGGACAGGGCCATGTCCATGGTCTGCATCCCGTAGCGAGCCCCGGCCTGCATCACCGAGTAGACCTGGTGGACCTTGGCCTCCCGGATCAGGTTCCGGACGGCCGGGGTGGCCACCAGGATCTCGCAGGCCGCCACCCGGCTCTGGCCGTCCGAGGTCTGGAGGAGCTGCTGGGTCACCACGCCCTGGAGCGTCGTGGAGAGCTGAACCCTGACCTGCTGCTGCTGGTGGGGCGGGAAGACGTCGATGATCCGGTCGATCGTCTGCGGAGCGTCCTGGGTGTGCAGGGTGGCGAAGACCAGGTGCCCGGTCTCCGCCGCGGTGATCGCGGTCTGGATCGTCTCCAGGTCCCGCATCTCGCCCACCAGGATCACGTCGGGGTCCTGGCGGAGGACGTGCTTGAGGGCCTGGGCGAACCCGCGCGTGTCCGCGCCCACCTCCCGCTGGTTCACCATGGCCTGCTTGTGCCGGTGGAGGAACTCGATCGGGTCCTCCCCGGTCATGATGTGGCAGGCCCGCTCCGTGTTGATGATGTCGACCAGGGAGGCCAGCGTGGTGGACTTCCCGGACCCGGTCGGCCCTGTCACCACGACGAAGCCCCGAGGGAACCGGGCCATGTCGACGATCTGCCGGGGCAGCCCGAGGTCGTCCACCGACTTGATCTCGAAGGGGATCAGCCGGAACGCGGCTCCCAGCGAGTCGCGCTGGAAGTACACGTTCACCCGGAAACGGGCCGAGCCGGGGACCTGGTAGGACATGTCCAGCTCGAGCTCCTGCTCCAGCCGCTCCCGCTGCCGCTGGGGCAGGATCGCGTACACCATCCCCCGGAGGGACTGGGGGGTGAGCTTCGGGTAGTCCTCCAGGCGGACCAGCTCCCCGTGGAGCCGGATCACCGGCGGCGACCCCGCGGTCAGGTGGAGGTCTGATCCGCCCTGCCGGAGGAGGATCTCCAGGAGCTCCGGGATGGGGATCTCCACCTCGTCGTTCCGCAACCCGGTGCCCCCGCCCCCGGAGGAGCCCATGGCGCTGGCGCTCGTGCTCATGCGACCACCCTCAGCACTTCCTCGATCGACGTGAGGCCCCGGCGGGCCTTCTCCAGCCCGTCCTGGCGCAGCGTGAGCATCGACTGCTCGATGGCCGTCTGGCGGATCCGTTCGGACGAGGCCCGGTCCACGGTCAGCCGCTCGATCTCCTCGGTGACCGGCATCACCTCGAACAGGCCGATCCGGCCCCGGTACCCCGTCTTGGCGCACCGGGTGCATCCCACCGGCCGGTAGAGCTGCAGGATCTCCTGCCACTGGAACTCGGGGAACCCCGCCTCGGCCAGGTCGTGCTGGTCCGGGACGTAGGCCTCCTTACAGTGGTCGCAGAGCTGCCGGGCCAGCCTCTGGGCGACCACGCAGTCCAGGGCCGAAGCCACGAGGTACGTCTCGACCCCCATCTCGGTGAGCCGAGTGATGGCCGAGGGGGCGTCGTTCGTGTGCAACGACGTGAGCACCATGTGCCCGGTGAGGGCGGACTCCACTGCGATCATCGCCGTCTCCCGGTCCCGGACCTCTCCGATCAGGATGATGTCCGGGTCGGCCCGGAGGATCGAGCGGAGGGCCGACGCGAAGGTCAGCCCGGCCTTGTTGTTCACCTGGACCTGGTTCGCCCCGGCCAGCCGGTACTCGACGGGGTCCTCGACCGTGATGATGTTCCGGTCGGCGACGTTCAGGATGTTCAGGGTGGCGTAGAGGCTCGTGGACTTCCCGGACCCCGTCGGCCCGGTGACCATGATCATGCCGTAGGGCTTCCGGAACGAGAGCTCGAACTTCTTGTAGGAGTCGTCCAGGAACCCGAGGTCCTCGAGCTTCAGCAGGACCGCCGACTTGTCCAGGATACGGATGACCACCTTCTCCCCGTACACGGTCGGGAGGGTGGCCACCCGGAGGTCGAGGTTCTTCCCGCCGACCCGGAGGCTCACCCGGCCGTCCTGGGGCACGCGCTTCTCCGCGATGTTGATGTCGGCCATGACCTTCAGGCGGCTGACCAGGCCGGCCTGGATGTTCTTCGGCGAGCGCATGACCTCGTGGAGGACCCCGTCCACCCGGAACCGGATCCGGACGTCGCGCTCGCTGGGCTCGATGTGCACGTCGGAGGCCCGGTCCCCCACGGCCTGGGTGAGGAGCAGGGTGACCAGCTTGACGATCGGCGCGTCCTCCACCGCCGCGTCGGGGGCCTCCACGTCCAGGTCGCCGGCCTGGCTGGCCGCCTCGGTGGCCAGCTGCTCGACCGAGCCGTCGATCGTGCTGTACTTGCGGATGGCCTGGTCGACGTCGCCCGCCGTGGCCACCACGGGCACGACGTCGCGCCCCGTGATCGTCCGGATGTCGTCCAGGGCGTAGACGTTGGCCGGGTCCGACATGGCCACCACGAGCTTCCCGTCCTGGACGGCCACCGGGAGGGCCCGGTACCGCCGGGCCACCGACTCGGGGATCATCGTGGTCGCCACGGCGTCGATCGGGTACTCGCTGAGGTCGACGAACTCCAGCCCGACCTGCTCGGCCAGGGCTCGGACCAGGTCGACCTCCCGGATCAGGCCCAGGTCGATCAGGATCCGGCCCAGGGACTTCGGCGTGCGCTGCTGCTCCTCCAGCGCGTGCTGGAGCTGGTCGTGCGTTATCAGCTCGGCCTCGACCAGGATCTGGCCCAGCTGCTTCGTCTTCTTCCTCACAGGACGCCACCTCTCGTCCGTGCCCGGGTGGACTCTCCGCGAGTTCTATTCGTCACCCTCGCGGCCTTCCTGAAGCAGTTGCGAGAACTCGAAGGCCAGGGTCACCCGGTCGACGTCCTCGTCCGGATCGAACGCCGGCCGGGCCGGGGGCGCGGCCGGGGCGGGCGGCCCGGGCTGCGACGCCGCCTCGGCCGGCGGCCGGGCCACGGGGGGCCTGGCTGGGGCCGGGCCCG
Organism: Actinomycetota bacterium; assembly: GCA_016210805.1. Taxonomy (GTDB): domain Bacteria; phylum Actinomycetota; class UBA4738; order UBA4738; genus JACQTL01. The sequence goes on from JACQTL010000088.1 coordinate 10,458, forward strand.
GAGCCACGGGCGCCGGCGGCCTCGCCTCGGGGTGAAGGCCGGCCCGGGGGCCCGTCCGGGCCAGGTCGATCGACTCGGGGGGCCTGACCGCGTCCCGGCGGGTCCGGGCGTCCTCGGCGAGCGCGAGGGCCTGGTCCAGCTGGTCCAGAAGGATGCCCGGCCGGGAGGTCGGCCCTCCGATCGCGAAGGCTGCGTAGGCCCCCCTGCGCACGAAGACCCAGATCTCCTGGCCGAAGTCCACGAATCCCCGGGTGGGCTCGCCCAGCCCGGCCACCCTGAGCCAGGCGGGGCGGATGTCGTCCTCGCCGCCCGGAGGGAAGGCTCCCAGCACGAACCCGTCCCGGGACAGGACGATGCAGGCTCGCAGCTCCCCGGTGGCGGCGACCCGCGACGCGAGAGCGGTGAAGTCGGTTTCCACGGCTGTCTCCAAGCAACATCGACGGTGCCGGGGAGCGACTTGAGGCGGGGGGGCGGAGCCGCCGGACGCCCGGTCAGGCCCCCGCGAGCCCCGGCGGGGCGGGCAGCGCGGCGGCGGCCGCGGCCGACATCGCCTCGATCGGGGCCCGCTGCCCCGTCCACAGCGTGTAGGAGAGCGCGGCCTGGTGGACGAGGAGGCCCAGCCCCCCGAACGCCGCCGCGCCTCCCGCCCGGGCCCGGGCGACCAGGGGGGTGACGGCCGGGGAGTACAGGAGGTCCACGACGAGCATCCCCGGACGGAACGGGGGGTGGGGAGGGACCTCGCCGAGGGCCCCCAGCGGGGTGGCGTTCACCACCAGGTCGGCTTCCAGGTCCGGGGCCCGGTCGAGGGACAGGACCCGGACCTCGGTCCCCGTCCCCTCCAGGGCCTCCACCAGGGCGCCGGCCCGCCCGGGCTCGCGGACCGCGACGGCCAGGTCGGCCAGGCCGCCCGAGGCCAGGGCCCAGGCGCAGGCCCTGGCCGCTCCCCCGGCCCCGAAGACGAGGGCGGTGCGCCCGGCGGGGTCGAACCCCGCGTCGTCGGAAAGGAACAGGGCGAACCCCGGGGCGTCCGTGTTGTGGGCCACCACCCCGTCCGGCCCCACGACCAGCGTGTTGGCGGCCCGGATCCTGTCGACCTCCGGCGTCCGGGCGTCGGCCAGGCGGGCCGCGCCCTCCTTGTGGGGCATGGTCACGTTGGCCCCGGCGAACCCGAGGGCGGGGAGGCCGGCCATCGCGGCCGGGAGGTCGTCCGGACGGACCGGGAGGGGAGGTAGGCCCAGTCGAGGTCGTGGGCGGCGAAGGCCGCCGCGTGGATCGCGGGGGACAGGCTCCCCGCCACGGGCCACCCGATCAGGCCGACCAGGCGCGTCGCCCCGCCGATCCGCCGAGAGGAGGGTCCTAGCCCAGACACTCGTTCCGGTTGCGCAGGAACTCGTCGTACTCCACCGAGAACCGGTGCGTCCCGGGGCCGTCCTTCTCGCAGAGCACGTAGTAGAGGTACGGCACGTCCGCGGGCTCCAGGGCCGCCCGGATGGACTCCAACCGCGGGCTGCCGATCGGGGTGGGAGGCAGCCCGGCGAACTTGCGCGTGTTGTAGGGGCTGTCGATCTCCAGGTCGGCGCCGGTGAGGCCGTCGTCGGGGTTGGGGTCGATGTACTGGAGGGTCGCGTCGATGCCGAGAGGCATGCCCTCGGCCAGCCGGTTGTAGATCACCGCGGCGACCAGCTCCCGCTCCTCGTCCACCCTCACCTCGCGCTCGATCATCGAGGCGATGATCACGATCTCGTACTCCGAGACCCCGAGCCTCCTGGCCTTGTTCCAGGGGAGGTCGGCCACCTCCTCCTCGAACTGGGCCAGCATCTGCTCGATCGCGTAGCGGGGGGTGACCAGCTCCTTGACCCACTCGTAGCTCTTGGGGAACAGGAACCCCTCCAGGGTCTCGGTGTCCTCGGGGAGGTACGGGGGCAGGCTGAACGTCCCCCCGGTGGCGAGCTTCAGCACCCGCCGGGCCTTCATGTCCACCCCCTCGATGCCGGCCAGCCGCTCGGCGATCTCGGTCAGCCGGTAGCCCTCCGGGATCGTCACCGAGACGGTCTGGATCGGTGGCGGCGGCGTGGTGATCTCCTCGAGGATCCGGTCGAGGTCCCAGGAGGTGCTGAGCGTGAAGGTCCGGGCCTGGAAGTCCTCGGCCACCCCCCGCTGGCGCACGATCCACTTGGCCACCAGCGGGCACTTGACGAGGCCCTCCTCGGCGAGCTGGTCGATCACCGTGTTGCCCGAGGCGCCCTTCTCGATCGTGACCGTGACGTTCCGGCTGCCCCCCGGAGCCTCCTGGCACGACTCGTAGTACCGGAGCCCGGCCAGGGCCACCCCGCCCAGGAGCGCCACCAGGACCACCAGGCCGATCAGGCCTCGCCACCGGCGGGTCCGGCGCTGCCGGTGGCGCGCGCGGGAACGCGTCCTGCGGGACATGGTCTCCAGCATGTGACGGGGAGCATACCGAGGCCCCCCTGCGGTCCGCACCCGTTCCCGGGAGATCCGGCCCTCTCAAGCCCGGCCGGGCGGGGGACGATGCCCGCTCCGGGAGGTGACGCCATGCGGATCTGCCGGGCCTGCGGGGCGAGCGCGTCGACCGGCGTCGCCTGGTGTCCCCAGTGCCTCGGGCCCGTGGACCCCTCGCTCGTGCCGGCCCCCGACCTCGGCCCTCCGTCCGGCCCTTTACCCGAGCGGCCCCTTCCGACGGCCGTGCGGACCCACGTCAGCCCGGAGCCGTCGGCCGTGCCGCGGACGTCCCGGTGGCGCGGCGGCCCGACCACGCTCGGGCCCCTGAGCCGCGTGCTGGCCACCGCCGTCGCCCTCGGCCTCGGCGTGCTGGTGATCGGGGCCCTGGGGGGCACGGTGAACCCCCTGTCGGTCCCGTTCGTGGGGATGTACGCGTTCGGCGCGATCCGCTTCTTGCTGGTGGTCTGGGGCCGGGACCGCGTGGGCTGAGCGGTCAGGCCCCGCCGCGCACGGCGTCCAGGAACGACTGGAGGATCACGGTCGCCGCGGAGCGGTCGACGGCCCGACGGCGGGCCCGGCCGCCGGCCCCGGTGGCCCGGAGGGCCCGGTCGGCCTCGGCCGTGGACAGCCGCTCGTCGTGCAGCACGACGGGGACGGGGAGGACGGCCTCCAGGGCCCGGGCGAACTGCTCAACGTGGCGGGCCCGGGGACCGGCCCGCCCCGACATCGATACCGGATGGCCCAGCACCACCAGCGTCACCTCGTGTTCGGCGACGAGCGCGGCGATGGCCCGGAGGTCGGCCGGGGCCCCGGTGTGGACCGTCCCCACGGGGAGGGCCAGGCGCCGCTCCGGGTCCGAGACGGCCACCCCGATCCGAGCGTCCCCGTGGTCAAGGCCGAGGACCCGCCCGGGGGCGCTCACCCCCGGGACGCGAGCTCGGTCAGCCGGGCCGGGATCCCCCCCAGGGCCTCGGCCAGGGCTCCGGCGTTCCGGCCGCCGGCGAAGGCCAGGATGGGCTTGCCCCCCGCGCCCCCGCCGATGGCCCGGGCGGCGTGCTCCAGGAGCAGGGGCGCGGTGATCCCCCGCTCGACCAGGGGAGCCGTGCACGCCGCCACGAGCAGGGCCCTGCCCCCATCGGCGTTGCCCAGGACCGCGGCTCCCGGCCCCTCCCGCTCCAGGACCCCCCGGAGGGCCAGGGCCAGCTCGCGCAGGCCGTCGGCGTCCTCCCCGGGGACCTCCGAGACGACCAGGGCCACCCCGTCCACCCGGGAGGCCGCCCCGAAGAGCGAGGCCACGACCTCGTCCCTCGCGCCCCGGCGGAGCCTCCCCAGCTCGCTCTGGAGCTGCTTGATCTGCTCGACGGCCTTCCGGGCCCGCTCCGGCGCGCCCTCCAGGTCGCCGGCCCCCAGCGCCGCGGCGACCTCCTCCAGGAGCCTGCGCTCCAGGTTCACCTGCCGGATCGCGCCTGGCCCCACCAGGGCCTCGATCCGGCGGAGGCCCGACCCGATGCTGGCCTCGTGCAGTATCCGGACCACGGCCACCCTGCCGGTGCGGGGGACGTGCGTGCCCCCGCAGAGCTCCCGGGAGAAGTCGCCCACCTCCACCACCCGGACCAGCTCGCCGTACCTCTCGCCGAACAGGGCCACCGCGCCCATCCGGCGGGCCTCGTCGAACGTGGTCTCGAAGGCGCGGACCGGCGCGTCGCCGGCCAGGTGGTCGTTGGCGACGTACTCGGCCTCCTCCAGGAGGTCCCGGGGCACCGCCGAGTGGTGGGTGAAGTCGAAGCGCAGGCGGCCGGGGGCCACCAGCGACCCGGCCTGCCGGGCGTGCTCGCCGAGGATGTGCTTCAGGGTCCAGTGGACCACGTGGGTGGCCGTGTGGGATCGGGCCGTGGCCTCCCGGCGCTCGGCGTCCACCTCGGCCCGGACCTCGTCGCCGCGGCGGACCTCCCCGGCCTCGACGACGCCCCGGTGGACGATGGCGTCCCCGGGCCCGTACTGCGTGTCCTGCACCCGGACCAGGCCCGTGGAGGTCCGGATCACCCCCACGTCGCCGACCTGGCCGCCCGACTCGGCGTAGAACGGCGAGCGGGACAGGATCACGTGGACCTCCTGGCCCTCCCCGGCGACCTCGGCCTCCCCCCCGCCAGCGACCAGGCCCGTCACCGCGGCGTCGGCCTCGAGGGTCTCGTAGCCGAGGAACTCCGTCCGGCCGGCCCGCCCCGAGACCTCGGCCAGGGCGCCGTCGGCCGCCCCGCCCTTCTTGGCCCTCGCGTCCTCCTGGGCCCTGGCCACCTGCTCGCGCATCAGCACCCCGAAGCGGTCGGTGTCCACGGGTAGGCCCCGGTCCCCGGCGAGCTCCACGGTCAGCTCGAGCGGGAAGCCGTGCGTGTCGTGGAGGCGGAAGGCCAGGTCACCAGGGACCTTCCCGGCCTCCCGGGCCGCGGGGAGCTCGGCCTCGAGGAGATGGAGGCCCTGGGATAGGGTCCGGGAGAACCGCTCCTCCTCGGAGGCGGCCACCTGCAGCACGAAGGCCCTGTTGTCGCGGAGCTCCGGGTACGCGTCGCCGAGCGCCTGGGCGGTGACCTCCACGAACCTCTCCGTGAACGGGTCCTCGATCCCCAGGCGGCGGGCGTGGCTGACCATCCTCCTGAGCATCCGCCGGAGCACGTAGCCCCGGCCCTCGTTCGACGGGAGGACGCCGTCGGCGATCAGGAACGTCGTGGCCCGGCCGTGCTCGGCCAGGACCTTGATCGACAGGTCGATCGAGGGGTCCTCGCCGTGGCGCTTCCCGGCCAGGGCCTCGGCCACCTCGACCATGGGGGCCAGGAGGTCGGTCTCGAAGGCCGATGGCACGTCCTGGAGGACGACGGCCACCCGCTCCAGGCCGCTCCCGGTGTCGATGTTCCTCTTGGGGAGGTCGCCGATCACGTCGATGTCGTCGTCGCAGAGGTTCTGCATGAACACGAGGTTCCAGATCTCCAGGAACCGTTCCTCGTCGACGGCGGGACCCCCCTCGGGGCCGTACCTCGGGCCCCGGTCGACGTAGATCTCCGAGGCCGGGCCGCACGGACCGGCCACCCCCATGTGCCAGAAGTTGTCGGCCTTGCCCCGGCGGACGATCCGGTCCCTGGGGAGGCCGACCTCGTCGGCCCAGATGTCCGCGGCCTCGTCGTCGGTCTCGAACACCGTGACCCAGAGGAGCCCGGCGTCGATCCCCCAGACCTCGGTGACCAGCTCGTAGGCCCACGCGCTGGCCTCCTCCTTGAAGTAGTCGCCGAAGGAGAAGTTCCCGAGCATCTCGAAGAAGGTCATGTGCCGGGCGGTCTTGCCGACGTTCTCGATGTCGGTGGTCCGGAAGGACTTCTGCACGGACACCGCCCGGGGGTAGGGGGGCTCGGCCAGGCCCAGCATGTACTGCTTGAACTGGACCATCCCGGC
>JACQTL010000082.1 GCA_016210805.1 Actinomycetota bacterium
GTGAGCACCAGCTCGACCTTGGGCCGTCCCCGTCCCGCCATCGCCGCCTCCCATCGTCGCCGACACACGATGAGAACACGAACGATGGCTCTATTCCAGCGAACTTACAACTCAGGACACTAGTCCGTCGGTTGCAGGCACGACGGGGGGGCGGGCCGGGCCCGCCCCCCTCGCCGGGGTCCCACGCAGCGCCAGCTGCGTTCCTCAGTTGCCGCCGCCGGGTCCCGACGAGTCGTCGTCGCCGTCCTGGTCCTCAGCGTCGTCGTCCTCGTCGGCGTCGTCGTCGGCGTCGTCGTCGTCGTCGGCGTCGTCGTCGGCGTCGTCGTCCGCGTCGTCGTCCTCGTCGTCACCGGGGCCCGGGCCGGAGTTCTCTCCGGGGCCGGAGCGATCGTCGTCGTCCGCCTCGTCGTCGCCCGCGTTGCCTGGGCCGGAGTTCTCGCTCGGCCCCGACCGGTCGTCATCGACCTCGCCCTCGTCGTCGTCTCCAGCGTTGCCCGGTCCCGAGTTGCCCTGATCCGTGCCGGGAACGATCCCTGAGCACTCCGGGTCGTCCTGGTGCTCGACCTCGTCGCAGGGACCGCTCACGTCCTCGACGCTCGCGACCACCGGCCCCGCCCCGGACGACGCGATCGCCCCGGCGGCGAGGGCCCCCACCACCATGGCCCCCACCAGGGCCAGGATCCGCAGCAGCTTCCCGCTCACATCCACCACCTCCCAGTAGGTCGACGCAACGAGGCCAACCTAGGCGGGTGGTGGCAATGGCCCGCCCAACCGGGATGAAAGAGCGGGGAAAGGTTCCGAGGGACGCCGGGGTCGGAGCGGCTGGCCGACGATCAGTCGTCGTCGGGGTCGTCCCCGCCGCCACCCGGCCCGGAGTGATCGTCGGAGCCGTCGTCCTTGCCGTCTTCCCCGGAACCGGAGGTGCCCGAGCCCGAGGTCGGCGAGCTGGTCAGCGAGTCGTCGTCGGAGCCCGAGCCGGAGTTCGAGCCGGACCGGTCGGTGTCCTCCACGCCGTCCCCGCCGCCCGATCCCCCGCCGTGGTCGTCGCCCGGCTCGCCGCCGCCCCCGGTCGCGGAGGCCGTGGGAGAGGGCGTCTCCTTCTCCGGCTCCTCCTCCGACTCCGTCTCCGACGGGCTCGGGGAGGGGGATCCCGCGTCGTCGCCGGGCGAGAGGTCGTCGCCGACCGGCTGGACGGGCCCGGCCGGCGTGCCCAGGCTCCGCCCGGCCAGCGCGTATCCGCCCAGCGTGAGCGCGACGGCGACCAGCAGCCCGCCGATCCCCAGCCCGACCATGCCGAGGAACCGCTTCATGGCCACGAGGGTATCGAGGCCCGCGGTAAGAGCGGGTTAAGCCCGGACGCGCGGGCCGGAGCCCTGCCGGTCCGGGCCGGTCGCCGGGCCGCCGGAGCCTCGGGGAGCGGACGGGAGCCGGACCTCGACGACGGTCCCGCCGCCGTCGGCGGCGGCCACCCTCACCCGTCCCGCCCACCGCTCGGCCAGGTCCCTGACGATGGCCAGGCCCAGCCCGGAGCCCCCGGGCGGCGCCCCCCGGCCGCGGAAGAACCGCTCGGTGACCCGGTCGATCTCGTCCGGGGCGATCCCCGCCCCCCGGTCCCGGACCCGGACCACGACCCACCCGTCCTCCGGGCCCGATCGCACGGTTATCGGACCGGGCGCGTAGGAGATCGCGTTGTCGATCAGGTTGTCGAGGACCTGGGCCAGGTCGCCTGCCGCGGCCGCCGCCGTGCCGCCCTCCCCGGCCACGTCCAGGGAGGCGCCGGCCTCCTCTGCCCTCCCCCGCCACCGGTCCACGGCCTCGGCCACCGCCGCTCCCACGTCGACGGCCTCCCCCTCGCCGGTCTCAACCTCGCGGGCCAGCACCAGGAGCCGCTCCACGACCTCCGAGAGGCGGTCCACCTCCCCGTCCGCCGCCTCGAGACCCTGCCGGAGACCGGAGGGGAGGGCGGGGTCGGCCAGGGCCGACTCGATACGGAGCTTCATCCCGGTCAGGGGGGTTCGGAGCTGGTGCGACGCGTTGGCCACGAACTCGCGCTGCGACCGGACGACGGCCTCCAGGCGGCTGGCCATCTCGTCGAACGACTCGGCGACCTCCTCGATCTCCCTGGCCCCGCGGATCCCCTCGGTCCTGGCGGAGAGGTCGCCGGCGCCCAGCCGGTGCGCGGCGCCCTGGAGCCGGGCCAGGGGGCGGGCCAGCGACCGGGCCACGAACCACGCGATGATGAGGCCGGCCACGAGCCCGGCCCCGCCCACCGCCACGAGGCCCAGGATGGTCCGCTGGACGTTCCGCCTGACCTGTTCGAGGCCGGTGGAGATGCGCACGGCCCCCCCCTCGGGGCGGCCCTCAACGAAGACGGGGACGGCGGTGGCCAGGATGTCCTGGCCGAGCGTCTCGCTGAACCGCACGTCGGTCGCCGGACGATCCACCCCCCCGTCGAGCCCGAGGGCGGCCAGGATCTCGGGCCGTCCCGGGGTGGCGTAGTCCCGACCGAGGAGGGCGGTACCCGCCGAGTCGGCGATCAGCGCCCCGCCCTCGTCGACGACGATGATCCTTCCCCCGATCGTCTCGATCGAGCGCTCCACGACCCGCTGGAACCGCTCGGCCAGGTCCTCGGGGTCCCGGTCGGCGATCGTGGAGCCCAGGATGGCGGCCATGGTCTGGGCCTGGGCCAGCGACTGTGCCTCGGCCTCCGCCAGGCCCCGGCGCTGGAGGGTCAGGGCGAGCGGGACCTCGAGCGCCACGATCACCGTGAGCAGGATGTAGGCGAACGCCAGCATCAGCCGGCCGCGGACGCTCGTGTCTTCCTCCTACCGATCGGCCCCGAGGTCCTCACGGGAGGCGAACCGGAATCCCACGCCCCGGACCGTGGAGATGTAGCGCGGCAGGGCGGGATCGTCCTCGATCTTCTTGCGGAGCCACGAGACGTGGACGTCGAGGGTCTTGGTGGGCCCGAACCAGTGGGGGTCCCACACCTCGTCCATGATCTCCTCGCGCCGGGCCACCCGTCCCGCGTTGTCCATGAGGAACTGGAGCAGGTCGAACTCCTTCGCGGCCAGCTCGACGGGCTCGCCGTTCCTGGTCACCGTCCGGGAGTCGCGGTCCAGCCGGATGGCCCCGATCTGGACCACGCCCCGGCGGGACGGCCTGGCCTCGTGCCGGCGGAGGACGGCCCGGATCCGGGCCACCAGCTCCCGGACCGAGAACGGCTTCACGACGTAGTCGTCGGCTCCGAGCTCCAGCCCCACGACCCGGTCGACCTCCTCACCCCTGGCCGTGAGCATGATGATGGGGACCGGGGACTCCCCCCGGATCTCCCTGGCCAGGTCGCGCCCGTCGCGGTCGGGGAGCATCAGGTCCAGCAGGACGAGGTCGAAGGGGCGGTCCCGGAAGGCGGCCATGGCCGTGGCGCCGTCGGGGGCGACCTCGGCCTGGAACCCCTCCCGCTCGAGGTGCTCGGCGAGGGGCTCGGAGATCCCGGTCTCGTCCTCCACCACCAGGATGCGCTGCCTCATCGCGGCAAGATGCTACCGGCCGACCGGTTAACCGGGCGCTAAGCCCGCCGGTCGGGCGAGCGCGGACGGAGTCCGATCAGCCCGCGCCGACGATCCGGCCGATCACGTGGCCCGGGGATCCGGCCGCCTCCGCGTGCCCCAGCACGTCGACCTGGTTCTCGGGCGGGATCACCAGGGCCATGCCGATCCCCATGTTGAAGGTGGCCGCCATCTCGTCGGGGTCGACGTCCCCCGCCTCGGCCACCAGGCCGAAGATCGGCGGGACCGGCCAGCTCCCCCGGTCGACGTCCGCCCGCAGGCCGGGAGGCAGGACCCTGGGCAGGTTCCCGGGAAGGCCCCCGCCGGTCACGTGGGCGGCGGCGTGCAGGAGCCCCTCCCCGGCCAGCCGCCGGACCAGCGGAGCGTAGATCGCCGTCGGCTCGAGGAGCTCGTCGCCGAGGGGACGGGGCAGCCCCGGCGGGGCGGCGTCGAGGGACAGGCCCGCCTCCTCCAGGAGGACCCGGCGGACCAGGCTGAAGCCGTTCGAATGGAGCCCGCTGGAGGAGAGCCCGACCACCACGTCCCCCTCCCGTACCCGGTCGGGTCCCAGGACCTCATCCTCGGCCACCACGCCCACGCAGAAGCCGGCCAGGTCGAAGCGGCCCGGGTCGAGGACGCCCGGGTGCTCGGCGGTCTCCCCGCCGAGCAGGGCGCACCCCGCCCGCCTGCAACCCTCGGCCACGCCGGAGACGATCGCGGCCACATCCTCGGGCTCGACCCGCCCCACGGCCAGGTAGTCGAGGAACAGGAGCGGCTCGGCCCCCGTGCAGGCGACGTCGTCGGCGCACATGGCCACCAGGTCGATGCCCACCGTGTCCAGCCGGCCGGCCAGCCGAGCCACCTCGACCTTCGTGCCCACGCCGTCCGTGGCCGCGGCCAGGAGCCGGCCGTCCCCGATCCGGAACAGGCCGGCGAACCCCCCGACCCCCTCCACCACCTCGGGGCGGGTGGCGTCACCGGCCAGCGCGCGGATCAGGGCCACGGCGCGCTCCGCCGCGTCGAGGTCGACCCCGGCCTCCCGGTAGGCGCTCAAGCCCTCACCGGCCCTAGGGCGGCGAGGGACGCCCGGCGGGCTCCTCCTCGAGCGCGAACTTGGTGGGCTCCCGCTCGGGGACCGGCACGGGGTACTTGCCGTCGAAGCAGGCCCGGCAGAAGGAGTCCGCCGGGCTCCCCGTGGCCTCGACCAGCGCCTCCAGCTCCAGGTACCCGAGCGAGTCGGCGCCGATGAACTCCCGGACCTCGTCCACGGTGAGGTCGGTGGCCACGAGCTCCTTGCGGGTGGACATGTCGATCCCGTAGAAGCACGGCCACCGCACCGGCGGGCTGGTCACCCGGAGGTGGACGGCCGCCGCCCCGGCCTCCCGGAGCGTCTGGACGATCTGGCGGGTGGTGGTCCCCCGGACGATCGAGTCGTCCACGACCACCAGCCGGCGGCCCCGGACGGCCTCGGGCATGGGGTTCAGCTTCAGCTTCACACCCCGGCTGCGCAGGGACGGCGTCGGCTCGATGAACGTCCGGCCGACGTAGCGGTTCTTCATCAACCCCTCCCCGTAGGGGAGCCCGGCCTCCTCGGCGTAGCCCTGGGCCGCCGCGTGGCCGGTGTCGGGGATCGGGATCACCAGGTCGGCGTCGGCCGGGGCCTGGAGGGCCAGGCGGCGGCCCATCTCCCGGCGGGCCGAGAGCACCGTTCGCCCGTACAGGCGGCTGTCGGCCCTGGCCAGGTACACGAACTCGAACAGGCACAGGGCCCGGCGGGGGCTCTCGGCGAACCGCCGGGACCGGAGGCCTTCGTCGTCCACCATGACGAGCTCCCCGGGCTCGACGTCCCGGACGAACGTGGCCCCCACGATGTCGAGGGCGGCCGTCTCGGAGGCGAAGCAGAACCCGCCCGGCAGCTTCCCGATCGAGAGCGGCCGGAGGCCGTGGGGGTCCCGGGCCGCGAACACCGTGCGCTCGTCCATCATCACGAAGGAGAACGCTCCCTCCAGGGTGGGGAGGACGCGCATGGCGGCCACCTCGAGCCCCTCGCCGAGGTGCTCCGCCAGCAGGGTGGCCACCAGGTCCGAGTCGGTCGTGGCCCCGCCCCGCCAGCCGGCCCGCTCGGCGAGCTCGGCCGTGTTCACCAGGTTCCCGTTGTGGCCGAGGGCCAGGCCCCGGCGACCGTCGGTCTTGAAGGCCGGCTGGGCGTTGTCCCAGGTGTTCGAGCCGGTGGTCGAGTACCGCGTGTGCCCGATGCCCAGCTCGCCCTGGAGGGTGGCCAGGGTGGCCTCGTTGAAGACCTGGGAGACCAGCCCGAGCTCCTTGAACACCAGGATGGCCCGGCCGTCGGAGACGGAGATCCCCGCGGACTCCTGGCCCCGGTGCTGGAGGGCGAAGAGCCCGAAATACGTGAGCCGGGCCACCTCCTCCCCGGGGGCCCAGACCCCGAAGAGGCCGCAAGCTTCGTTCGGGCCTTCAGCGCTCACTCGGGCCGATGCTATCACCGGCCGCCGACGCCCCCCGGAGGCGCGGCCGCCCGGCGGTCAGGCCGGCTCGAACGTCGCCGTGAAGTGGGGCAGCTCGGTCGGGGGCCCGATCGGGCGGAGCCCGCCGATCTCCGCCCGCTTGGCCCACAGCTCCGCGACCGCCTCCGCCGCGTAGGCGAGGTGGTTGTCGGTGTAGACCCGGCGGGGCACGGCCAGCCTGAGGAGCTCCCAGGGACCCGGGCGCATCTCGCCGGTCTCCGGGTCCGGCTCCGAGAAGGCCAGCCCGCCCAGGCCCACGGCCCTGACCCCGGCGTGAAGGTAGAGGGCCGCGGCCAGCGACTCCGCCGGGAGCAGCTCCCTGGGCAGGTGGTCGAGGAACCGCCCGGCCTCGACGACCACGCTGTGGCCGCCCGGAGGACGGAGCACCGGGATGCCGGCGTCGGACAGCAGCCCGTGCAGGAAGCGGACCTGCCCGATCCTGGCCACCAGATAGGCGGGGTCCAGGCCCTCCTCGAGCCCGCGGGCCATGGCCTCGAGGTCCCGGCCGGCCATCCCCCCGTACGTGACGAAGCCCTCGTACAGGATGGCCCACGGCCGGCAGGCCTCCAGGTCCTCCGGCTCGCGGAGGGCCAGGAACCCGCCCACGTTGACCAGGCCGTCCTTCTTGGCGCTCATCGCCGCCCCGTCGGCCAGGGAGAAGGCCTCCAGGGCGATGTCGGCCGGGAGCCGGCCCCGCTGCCCGTCCTCACGCTCGGACACGAGGAAGGCGTTCTCGGCGAAGCGGGCGGCGTCGATCAGGAGGCGGATCCCGTGGCGGCGGCAGAACGACGACACCGCCCGGACGTTCTCCAGGGACACGGGCTGGCCGCCGTTCGTGTTCGCCGTGAGGGTGAGCACGAACAGGCGCGCCCTGCCCGGGTGCTCGGCCACGACCCGCTCCGCCCTGGCCAGGTCGACGTTGCCCTTGAACGGGGAAGGGTCGTCTGGGTCGAGCCCCTCGTCGACGACGACGTCCACGGGAAGGGCTCCCCGGTTGCGGATGTGGGCCCTGGTCGTGTCGAAGTGGAGGTTGCCCAGGACCACGTCGCCCGGTTCCACGAAGGCCCGGCAGTAGACCGTCTCGGCCCCCCGGCCCTGGTGGACGGGGAGGACGTGGGGGAACCCGGTCACCCCGCGGACGACCCGCTCCAGGCGCTCCCAGCCCCTGGAGCCCGCGTACGCCTCGTCGCCCTCCTGGAGGCCGGCCCACTGGCTCGAGCTCATCGCGGACGTCCCCGAGTCGGTCAGGAGGTCCACGAACACGTCCTCCGACCGGAGGCGGAACACGTTGTGGCCCGCGGCCTGGAGGGCCGCCTCGCGATCCCGGCGCGGGACTAGCCGGATCGGCTCGACCGACTTCACCCGCCACGGCTCCGGGCGCGTCCGTTCCACGATCGGAACCTCCCTCCGGGGACTCGACCGCCCCACCGCCGAGCCTCGCCCGGGACCGTCGGCGGGGCATGGGCCGAACGGCCCTCCGGTGCAGGGCCGGGCGGGCCGAAGGCACCGGGGGCCACCCCGCGTTACGTTGAGGGCTCAGGCGAACTCGGCGAGGAGAACGACGTGGAGCGGCCGGTCCTCCAGGCGGAGGCCCTGACGAAGTCGTACGGGCGGCGTCGGGGAGTCGTGGACCTCAGCTTCGAGGTCCGTCCGGGAGGGGTCTTCGGATACCTCGGACCGAACGGAGCCGGGAAGACCACGACGATCCGCACCGCCCTCGACCTCATCCGGCCCACGGCCGGCCGGATCCGCCTGTTCGGGCTCGACTCGCGGCGAGGCCGGGAGGAGATCCACAAAAGGGTCGGCTACCTCCCCGGCGAGATTACCCTGTACCCCCGGATGACCGGCCGCGACCTCCTGGTCCACCTCCTCCACCTGAGGAGGGAGGCCGACAGGGCGTTCGCCTTCGAGCTGGCGGAGCGCCTGGACTGCGACCTGGACCGGCGGATCGGCGCCCTCTCCCACGGGAACCGCCGCAAGCTGGCCCTGATCCAGGCGTTCATGCACCGCCCCGGGCTCGTGATCCTGGACGAGCCGACCCAGGGGCTCGATCCCCTGATCCAGCAGGAGTTCCACCGGCTGGTCAGGGAGACCCGGGAGGAGGGCCGGACCGTCTTCCTCTCCTCGCACGTCCTCCCCGAGGTGGAGAGGGTGTGCGACCGGGTGGGGATCATCCGGGAGGGTCGCCTGGTTGCCGTGGAGGACGTCGGGGACCTCATGGCCCGGGCCCTGCGGAGCATCGAGATCCAGTTCGCGGGGCCGGTCCCATCCGAGGCCTTCGCCGGCCTCCCCGGGATCAAGGACCTGTCGGTCGACCACCACGTCGTGCGGGCCACGGTGGAGGGCTCGCTCGACGCGCTGATCAAGGCGTCCGCGCGCTTCGAGGTCCTCACCGTCCAGACCCACCAGCCCAGCCTGGAGGAGATCTTCCTGTCCTTCTACGGGCCGGGGGCCGAGGAGGAGGAGGACCGGGAACCAGGCGCGCCATCGGAGGTGGGCCGTGCTGCTGGGTAGCGTGTTCACGAGGTCCCTCCGCGAGCAGCGCCGGGCCACCGCGTGGTGGGCGATCGGGCTCTTCGGCCTGGCCGCGATGTACGCGTCGTTCTGGCCGAGCATCCGGGAGAGCGCCGACCAGTTCGCCGAGTACATGGAGAACCTCCCGGAGGCCGTCCGGGCGCTCTTCGGCGGCGAGCTCGACATCGGGACCCCGGAGGGCTACATGAACGCGGAGCTGTTCGCGCTGATGGGTCCCCTGCTGTTCACCGTGGTGGCCGTGGGGGCCGGCGCCCGGGCCATCGCCGGGGAGGAGGACCGCGGAACCCTCGACCTCCTGCTCTCCACCCCGGTGGCCCGATGGCGGCTCGTGGTGGACTCCTTCGGGGCTATGGCCGCCCAGGTGGCCCTCCTGGGCGTGGTCCTGTGGGCGGGGGCCGCCGGAGGGTCAGCGGTCATGGGGATGGACCTCTCCCCGCTCCGCCTGGCCCAGGCCACGCTGCTCACCTCGCTGGTCGGGCTGGTGTTCGGCTCGACGGCGCTGCTGGCCGGGGCGGCCACCGGCCGGCGGGGGGTGGCCATCGGGGTCGCCGCGGCGCTGGCCGTGGTGACCTACGCCCTCCAGGCCCTGGCCGTAGCCGTGTCGGCGCTCGAGCCCTACAGGGTGCTGTCGCCGTTCCACCACTCCCAGGCCGGCCAGCCGCTCGTGTCGGGCCTGGCCGCCGGCCACACCGCGGTCCTGGCCGCCGTTCCCCTGGTCCTGATCGGGGTGGCGGTCTGGGCCTTCGAGCGCAGGGACGTCGCCACCTGAGCTCCGGTCCGCCCGGGCCGGGCCCGGCCGGGCTCCGATAGTCTCTACCGTCCATGGCCGCCACCGCGCAGGACCTCGCCACGACCAGGGCCCGGTTCCCGGGGCTCGGGCGCATCCAGGACGGGCGCCCGTGCGTCTTCGCCGACGCGCCCGGGGGGACCCAGGCAGTGGACACGGCGATCGAGGCCATGGCCGACTATCTGCGCCGTTCGAACGCGAACCGGGGCGGGGCCTTCGCCACCAGTGAGGAGACCGACCGGGTGGTGGGCGAGGCCCGGCGGGCCGGGGCCGACCTCCTGGGCTGCGGCCCCGAGGAGGTCGTGTTCGGGCCGAACATGACCACCCTCTGCTTCGCGTTCTCCCGGTCGGTGGGACGGACGCTCGGGCCGGGCGACGAGGTCGTGGTCACGATGCTCGACCACGACGCGAACATCTCCCCCTGGCTCCTGGCCGCCCGGGACGCCGGGACGGAGGTCCGGTGGGTGGACATCCGGGGGGAGGACGGGACCCTGGACCTGGGGTCCCTGCAGGAGGCGCTGTCGGAGAGGACCCGGGTCGTCGCGGTGACCGCGGCTTCGAACGCGCTGGGGACGGTGACGCCGATCCGGGAGGTCGTCCGGCGGGCCCGCTCGGCCTCGCCTGAGGCCATCGTGGTCGCCGACGCCGTCCACCTCGCCCCCCACCGGGCCATCGACGTGCGGGAGATGGGCGTCGACGCGCTGTTCTGCTCGGCCTACAAGTTCTTCGGCCCGCACCTCGGACTGATGTTCGGGAGGCGGGAGCTGCTCGAGCGGCTCGAGCCGTACAAGGTCAGGCCGGCCCCGGACGCCGGACCCGACCGGTGGGAGACCGGCACCCAGGACCACGAAGGCCTGGCCGCGCTCGCCGCCACCGTCGACTACCTGGCCGACGTGGGCCGGGGGTTCGGGGAGCCGGGTGGCGACCGCCGGGCCGCGGTGACCGCGGGGATGGAGGCCATCCGCGCCTACGAGGAGGACCTGACCCGCCGGTTCCTGGAGGAGGTGGCCGGGATCGCCGGGGTCCGCGTCTACGGGATCGCCGACCCCGACCGGGCCGGCGAGCGGACCCCGACGTTCGCGATCAGGGTCGGCGACCACCCGCCTCGCGAGGTCGCCGGGGAGCTCGGCCGCCGCGGCATCTTCGTGTGGGACGGCAACTACTACGCGCTCGCCGTGATGGAGCGCCTCGGCCTCGAGGAGTCGGGCGGCGCCGTGCGCATCGGCTTCTGCCACTACAACACCGACGCCGAGCTCGACCGCGTCCTCCGCACCCTCCGCGACCTGGCCTGAACCCCTTCCCGTCGGTCCCGGCGCGGGTGTAGCTTCGGGGCAACCGGGCTCCGATCGCGGGGCGCGCCGGTAGGGAGGGGCGGGCGATGGACGTCACCGTGGGGACCTTCAACCTGAACAACCTGTTCTCCAGGTTCAACTTCCAGGCGGAGATCGACGCGATCGTGGAGGGAGACACCGAGGTCGAGCTGGGAGTCACCTACGACTTCAGCGACCCCACGAAGTACCGGCTCCGCACGTTCCAGGGCAAGCTGGTCAAGGCGAAGCCCGCGGCCGAGCGTCGGACCATCGCCGACCGGATCCTGGCCATGGACGTCGACGTGCTCGCCGTCCAGGAGGTCGAGGACGTGGGCACCCTCCGCCGGTTCGCCGCCGAGGAGCTGGACGGGCGGTACCCGTACCGGATCCTCGTCGAGGGGAACGACCCGCGGCTGATCGACGTGGGCGTCCTGTCCAAGCTCCCGCTCGGGGGGATCACCTCGTGGCAGGCCGCGGTGTTCGAGCCCGACCCCGTGCGCCCGATCTTCTCGCGGGACTTCCTCCAGGTGGACGTCCTGGACCCCGGGCGGACCCGAAGGCTGTTCACCGTCTTCAACACGCACCTGAAGAGCCACTTCGTCCCGTTCGGCGAGGAGTCCTCGATGGCCCACGCCCTGGCCAACGAGGTCCGGCGGCGGCAGGCCGCCACCGCGGCCTCGATCGTCAAGGCGGTCACCCGGCCGGACAGCGCGTACGTGATCGTCGGGGACATGAACGACCCGCCCGACTCGGAGTGGATGGCCCCGCTGGTGGGCGACGCGGAGCTGGGCCTCGTGAACGGGCTGGCCGACCCCACCGAGACCCGCCCGGCCAAGCCGGACGCGCCCCCTCCCCCCTCACCGGCGTGGACCCACCGGTTCAAGGAGAGCGGCCAGCCCGCCCGTTACGAGCTCTACGACCACGTGTGGCTCTCCCCCTCGCTGGCCACCAAGCAGGCCGGCGCGTGGATCGACCGCCGGACCAAGCACGGAGGCGACGGCAGCGACCACGACCCCGCCTGGGTGAAGCTCTCGATCTAGCCCGAGGCTATCCCCCCATGAGGCGGGGGATCGCGTCCTCGTACGCGGCGCGGGCCTCCCGGACGGTCGTCTCGAAGAGGTTGTCGAAGACCATCCTCGGGCCGCCGGTCTCGCCCAGGCGGGCGAAGGGCACGCCCATCGACCGGGCGGCATCCTCCAGGGCGCCGGCCCGCTCGGGAGCCACCGACACCACGGCCCGGGAGGCCGACTCGCTGAACAGGGTCACGTGGGGCGGGAGGTCGCCGGGGACCGTGACGGCGAACCCGGTGTCCCCGGCGATGGCCGACTCGGCCAGGGCCACGGCCAGGCCCCCGTCCGAGCAGTCGTGGGCCGAGGCGACCAGGTCCTGGCGGGAGAGCCCGTGGAGCAGGCGGTGCAGGCGGCTCTCGTGCTCGAAGTTGAGGGAGGGCGGGCGGCCCGACACCTTCCCCAGGACCACCTCGGCGAACTCGGATCCCCCGAGCTCGGGATGGGTCTCCCCGAGCAGGTAGATCACATGACCCGGTCCCGGGAAGCCCGGCCCGAGGGCCAGGCGGTAGTCGTCGATCACCCCGAGCATCCCGACCACCGGGGTCGGGGGGATCCGGGACCCCCCCGACTCGTTGTAGAACGAGACGTTCCCCCCGGTGACCGGCGTCTCGAAGGCCCGGCAGGCGTCGGCCATCCCCCACACCGCCTGGGCGAAGGACCACATCACCTCGGGGACCTCCGGGTTCCCGAAGTTCAGGCAGTTCGTGACGGCCACCGGGCGGGCCCCCACGGCGGCCACGTTGCGGGCCGCCTCGGCCACCGAGTGGGCCGCTCCCAGGTAGGGGTCCAGGAGCCCGTACCGGCCCTTGCCGTCGGTGGACAGGGCCATCGCCCTGAGCGACCCCTCGATCCGGACCAGCGCCGCGTCCGCTCCCGGGCCGAGCACCGTCTGGCCCTGGACCAGGTGGTCGTACTGCTCGTACACCCAGCGCTTGCCGGCCACGTTCGGCGAGGAGAGCACGGCGAAGAAGGCCTCGCCGGGCGGCGTCGTGACCGTGGCGAAGGTGGGGTCGTCCTCCTGCAGCTCCTCCAGCCAGGCGGGCCGGCTCATCGGCCGGGCGTACTCGGGACCCTCGTCGGCCAGCGAGCGGGCCGGGACCTCGACAGCCACCTCGCCCCCGACCCGTGCCCTGACCATGCCGTCCGGGGTCACCCTCCCGATCACCGCGCTACCCAGGCCCCACCGCTCGCAGACCGCCCGCACGGCGTCGAGCCGCTCGGGGCGGACCACGGCGAGCATCCGCTCCTGGGACTCGGACGTGAGGATCTCGAAGGCCTCCAGCCCCGGCTCCCTCGTGGGGA
>JACQTL010000095.1 GCA_016210805.1 Actinomycetota bacterium
ACGGGCGGGGGAGCCTCCTGGTGGAGGGCCCCGGGGGGACGTCCGTCGTCGCGTTCGGGGAGGTCCTGCACCTCCGGGGCTGACGGGCGCCGTGGGCCGGGAGGGCGGGCCGGCCTCCCGTCTTGTGCGGCCCGGAGGCTGCTGCTAGCGTCCGCCGCGATGGGGTTCCCCCGGCGTCTGCTCACCGAGGGCGAGGAGATCGTCCGCTACCTCCGGCCGCACTGGATCGCCCTGGTCGGCCCGGCGGCGGTCGTGGTCGCGGTGGCGGTGGCGTGGATCTTCCTCCTGCCCAAGATCCCCGGGACCGGGCGGGGGCACGACATCCTGTTCTGGCTGACCATCGCCGCCGGGGCGATCCTCCTGCTCTTCTTCGCGCTGAAGCGGTTCATCGACTGGATCACCTCGGAGTTCGTGGTCACGAACGAGCGGCTGATCCACCGGCAGGGGTTCATCGCCAAGAGCTCGGTCGAGATCCCCCTCGAGCGGATCAACGACGTGCGGTTCAACCAGAGCATCTTCGAGCGGATCATCGGGTCGGGTGACCTGATGATCGAGTCGGCGGGGGAGCGGGGACAGCAGCGGTTCACGAACGTCCGCGGCCCCGAGGGGCTCCAGAAGACGATCTACGAGCAGGCCGAGATCCGGAACCTGCACGTCGAGTCGGGGGGCCAGCCCCCCGACGCGCCGTCGGTGACCGAGGAGCTCGCCCGCCTGGCCGACCTCCGGGACCGGGGGGTCCTCACCGAGGAGGAGTTCCGGGCCCAGAAGGCCCGTCTGCTCGGCGGCGGCTGAGCGCGTGGCCAAGCCTCCCCCGGTCTCCCTCGAGTTCCCCCTCCGCGACGGCACGCTCGTCCTGATCCGGCCGATCCTCCCCGGGGACAAGGACCGCCTCCGGGAGGGGTTCTCCCGGCTGTCCGACGGCTCGCGGTACCGGCGGTTCGGGACGGCCATCGACGAGCTCACCGACGAGCAGGTCCGGTACCTGACCGAGATCGACTACGAGGACCACATGGCCTGGGTGGCCCTGGACCCCTCGACGCCGGAGCTCGCCGGGCTGGGGGTGGCCCGGTACGTGCGCCTGGCCGAGGAGCCCCACGTCGCCGAGGCGGCCGTCACCGTCGTGGACAGCCACCACGGCCGGGGGCTGGGCACGATCCTCCTCGGGGTCCTCGGGCTCTCCGCCGTGTCCAACGGGATCCGGACCTTCCGGGCCTACGTGCTCGAGGAGAACCAGCCGGTCCTGGACATCCTGCACGAGCTGGGGGCCCGGACCGATCACGAGGGCGGCGGGCTCGTCCGGGTGGACGTTCCCCTCCCCGACGACCCCGAGGACCTCCCCGACAACCCCACCGGGAGGGTCTTCAAGGCCGTGGCCCGCCGGCTGCTGCCCGCACCCGAGCCCGGGCATCCGCGCCTCTCGCCGGAGCGCTGAGCCCGGCCCGGTCCCGCCCCCGCCCGGCCGGGGCCTCAATGTCCCCCGCCCGGCGTCCGATACGGGTCTAGAGCCCGTCGCATGCACCGTGGGGGAGTGGTCCAGTGTCCGTTACGCCTGCCCGTCGCCTTCTCGCCTCCCTGGCCGGCCTCGGCCTCCTGGCCGGCGTCCCGCCGGCGGCCGCGGACCCGGGCTCGGGGACGGCGGGCGCCGCCACCGGGCTCCGCCCCGGGGCCGTGGTCCGGATCGGAGGCCTCGCCGCGCGGGTCCCTCCGCCCGGGTCATCCGTCTTCGCGGTGGCCGAGTCCGCGGACGGGGAGCCCAGGACGCTCCGGATCGAGACGCTCCCGGACGGCACGGTGGTGGTGGACGGGGCCGTCACCGACGGGGCTGATGGCGGCTCGGCCGGCCCCTCGGCGGCGAAGGGCGGGAAAGGACCGGTCAAGTGCTCCGACGACGCGCACGTCGTCCTTGACGCGTCCTGGACCGGGACCCTCCGGTGGTACTACCGGGCGGCCAGCACCCCGAGGAAGTTCTCCGCCGACCGCGCGGCCGCCGCCCTCAGGCGGGCGGCCACGAACATCACCCGGGCGGACAACGAGTGCGACCTCCCCGACACGGTCTCGGCCAGCCACTCGTACCTCGGGACCACCACCCGGGGCATGAACATCGGGGCCGCCGACGCGTGCCGAAGTCCCGACGGGGTGAGCGTGGTGGGGTTCGGCAACCTCGGGGCGGGGACGCTGGCCATGGCGTGCTGGTGGACGACGGGTGGGGTCACCGTGGAGGCCGACATCAGGCTGAACAAGGCCGACTACCGGTGGGTCATCCGGCCCGGCGGGGCCTGCGTGCGGCGGTGGAGCGTCGAGGCGGTGGCCACGCACGAGTTCGGCCACGCCTTCGGCCTGGACCACGTGTCCGAGAAGAAGCACCCCGAGCTCACCATGAGCCCGCTGATCGACCCGTGCCAGGACGGCGAGAAGTCGCTGGGCCTGGGAGACGTGCTGGGGCTCGACCTGAAGTACTGACCTCAGGCCCGGAAGGACCCCACGATCCCCTCCACCGTGGGGAGCACCTCGGCCGGGTCGGCCCCCTCGGCCGAGAAGACGTAGATCACGTGCCTCCCGCCCGGTCCCCCCAGCGCGATGGCCATGAACCGGATCGGGACCCCGGCCGCGTTCTCGCCCCGCCCGGCCACCAGGAACGCCGGGCGCCCCGCGATCTCCTCCCGCTCCGAGCCGAAGAACTGGGCGTCCCGGTAGTTCCGGCTGAGCTGGGCCACGGCCTTGCGGGAGACCTGCTCGAGGGTGCCGGCCGGGGCCAGCCCGAACGAGACGATCAGGTCCCGGCCGGGGCTGGTGAGCTTCGACGCCGTGCCCTCAGACGTGGCCGTCCACCCCTCCGGATGGGCGAACGAGTATCCGGCCGCCTCGTTCGTGAACCGGGGGAGGGAGGGTCCGTCCGGCACGGCGATCCGGTCGCCCCCGGCCACCACCGCCAGCACGACGGCGAGGGCCGCGGTGGCGATCACGGCGCCGAGCCCCCGGCCCAGCGGGGACGACAGCCGCCCCCCGACCGCCTCCACGCTCGACCCCCTAGGCCCGGGCCCTGGACTGCCGGACCTTCCGGCGGTCCAGGGTGAAGAGCGTCGCCGAGACTCCGAGGGCCACGAGGAGCAGGGCCAGCGGCAACAGGACCCCGAGGCCCGTGAAGGCCAGGACTCCGCCGGCCCCGCCGGGCGCGCCGCCCCCGCCGGGGCCGCCCCCTCCGCCGCCGCCCCCGGGGCCGCCGCCCCCTCCTCCGCCGCCGTCGCCGGGACCGCCGCCGGCGACCGCCGACGCGTAGCTCTCGGCCGAGCCGAGGTGCAGGAGCAGCAGGTCGGCGCCGCCGATCGCGCCGGGGAGCAGCGAGAGGTGGATGGCCTCCTGGTGGCCGGCCGCGCCTCCCACGAAGACGAAGCTCTCGCCCTGGTTCACGAACAGGCAAGCCAGCGACGAGCCGGAGGGGCACCCCGGCGGGATCGACAGGTCCATGGGGTCCTCGACGATCGGGGTGGTCGAACCGCCGCTCGAGATGCCGACCAGGTAGGAGCTCCGCTCGGTCGAGCCCTCCTGAGACCCCGAGGGGGCCTCGCTGGAGGACTCGGAGTGGACGGCCGTGATCCCGGTGCCGGTGCACTGCCCGGTGACCGGGTCCTCCGCCCCCAGGCAGACGGCGGCCAGGTCGCTCGAGGCGCTCGAGCTCGTCGCGCCCGAGCCGTGGTCGCGCTCCACCGAGCTGTGGCTCTCCGAGACCCCGGCGCTGGCCGCCCCGTCGCACGTGGCGTCGGGGTCTGTCTGCGACCCGCCCAGGCAGACGAAGGCCAGGGCCGTGTCCGCGCTGGCCTGGGAGGAGCCCGCGTCCTGGGTGCTCGAGGCGTCGGCGAAGAGGAGCCCCAGGCAGATCCCGCCGCCGCTCCCCTCGCACAGGGGGGCGAACGGGTCCACCGAGTCCTCGGTCTGTCCGTCGGAGGTGGAGTGGGCCCCGAGGACCTCGTTGCCCCCGATCGCCAGGACCACGACGTCTGCCGAGCTGGAGCCGTCGTCCCGTATCTCGGCGCTGGTCGAGCCCACGGTGATCAGGTCGTTGCCGGCCAGGCTGGCCTGGGCGATCGAGGCGGCCGCGTGGGCCGGCTCCTGGGGGTCGTCGGTCTCGTGGCCGGGCGAGTCGTCGTCCTCGACCGGGGCTCCGGGGCTCTGGAGGGCCGTGCCGTCGACCTCCGTGATCGAGGCCTCACCGCCCGCGGTCTCCCCCGAGGTCTCGCCCGAGCCGCCGGCGCCGGACCCCCCATCACCCGACCCGTCCTCCGAGCCGCCCGAGCCCGATCCGGCCGATCCTCCGTCCCCGCCGGACGAGCCGCCTCCGCCGCCGTCCGAGCCTCCGCCGCTCAGCGTCTCGTCGATCTCCTCCACGATCTGCTCGAGGTCGTCGGGGTCGGGCACCTGGGCGAACGCCACCGCCTGCCAGGCGAAGAGCAGGAATGCCGCCGCGGCGGCGACGAGGGTCGCGACGGTTCGCAGCTTTCCTCGGTCGTTCATGCGGGCACTCCCTCTCCAGGTGATCCGGCCGCGTCAGCTCGCTGCGGCACACCAGGAAGGTTCCCCTCTCCGACCCTCCGGAAAACGCCCTACAGCAGGAACGGTACGCGTCCCCGGGCCGCCGGGAGACTAGGCCGGGGAGGGCAGTCGGACCGCGTACACGACGAGCCGCAGGGCGGAGGAGAACCGCGGCGTGCAGGTCGTCAGCACGAGCGTGGGGCCATCGGTCTGGCGGAGCACCGACACCTCGTCGGGGAGGACCTCCTCCCGGCGGGTCACCCGGTAGCGGTGCGTGCCGAACTCGGTGACCAGCACGATCCGGTCGCCCCGCTCCAGCCGGTCCAGCGCCCAGAACGGCCGGGCGTAGGTGGTCCGGTGGCCGGCGATGGCCACCCGGCCGGAGTCCTCCCAGGGGTAGGCCGTGCCCTCGTAGTGGCCCGGCCCTCGCCGGAGGCTGTCCTGGCCCGAACCCTCGACCACGACCATGTCGAGCCCGATCCTGGGGATGCGGATCAGCGCCACCGCGTCGCCGGCCGGGGCCACGTCCTGGGGCGGGGCCGGGCGGGGGTCCTCGAGGCGGGCGGAGAGCCGGTCGCGGAGCTCGGCCTGGGCCCGGCCCGTGATCCACCCGGTGACCACGTACTGGAACAAGAGGTACCCGGCCAGCCCGAGGGCCACGAGGAGCGCGGCGAGGCCTCCGGCCCTGGCCCACCGGACCCGGTGACCCGGGCGGGCGGCCGGGGCCGCGACCTCCTCCCTCGTCGCGACGCCCGCCATCTCGAACCCTGTTCATACCCTCGGGCGCCCCCCCCACGCCCCGGGCGGACCGCCCGGCTCGCGGTTCACCCCGGGTTCCCGGACCGGTACGCTTGCCGCGCATGACGGTCGGCGGGATCGATCACGTCTACTACTGGACCCGGGACATGGATCGGGCCGTCCGGTTCTACTTGGACGTCGTCGGGCTCCGGCTGATCCGCCGGGAGGGGGACAGCTGGGCGGAGTTCGCCGCCGGCCCCATCCGCTTCGCCCTGCACGGCGCGGCGGAGGGCCACCCCGTGGCCCCGGGCGGGGCGGCCGCCGCGTTCTCCGTGGACGACCTCGACCTCACCCTGCGCACGCTCGAGGAGCGTGGGGTCCACGTCACCCACGCCGGCGAGGTGGCCGGGTTCGCCAGGTTCGCCTCGTTCTCCGACCCCGACGGGAACACCGTCCAGCTGATCGAGCTCGCGGGGGACGCCCCTGGACGGGGCCCGGAAGGGTGACGGGGGAGCGGCCAGGCTGGCCGCCCCCCCGCGGATGCCCGGGACTCCTCGCCCATCGACGGGCCCGGGCCAGCCCGGGCCGGATGGACTAGGGGGAGGGGGTACGGAGAGCCCGGGCACGCCCTTCGTGAAGCGTCCGCCGGTCGCCCGGCGGGACGAGCAAGGTGACCCAGAGCACGAGCCACACAAGGATCGCGGCCCCCAGGATCACGGCCGGCCCTCCGTTCCCCGTCGGCCCCCGCGGGCCGGGAAGGCCACCATGAGCACCGCCATCAGCATCGCTCCGAGTCCGTACCCCGCCGCGAACAGGACGAGCCCCTCCATGTCGTGCTCCTTCCCTCACGGTTCGCGGGGGGTTGTCGTTCTACCTCCGTATGCTTCTTCCGCACCCGGGAGCCCCGCGAAACATCCGACGCCCGACAGGTTCGGGCGGGGCCGTACGGTGCCGGTGATCCGACCGTAAGGAGCGGGCAAGACGTGAACGGCAGCGGCGCGGGCACGGAGCGGAAGGTGGTCACCGCCCTGTTCGCCGACCTGGCCGGCTCCACGGAGCTGGCCGGCCGGCTCGACCCGGAGCGGCTCCGCGAGGTCATGGGGGCCTTCTACGGGGCGGCCTCGGAGGTCCTCGACTCGCTCCGGGGTCGGGTCGAGAAGTTCGTCGGCGACGCGGTGATGGCGGTCTTCGGGCTCCCCCACGCCCACGAGGACGACGCCCTCCGAGCCGTGCGGGCCGGGCTCTCGATCCGGGAGCGCACGGCCCGCCTGGGCGAGGAGATGGGGGTCGGCCCGCTGGCCGTCCGGGTCGGGGTGGCCTCCGGCCCGGTGGCCGCGGGGGTGGGCCCCGGAGACCAGTTCCTGGTATCGGGGCCGACCGTCAACCTGGCGGCCCGGCTCGAGCGGGCCGCCGGTCCGGGCGAGGTGCTGGTCGCCGAGACCACCTGGCAGCTCACCGAGCACGCTGTGGCGTTCGGGGAGCGCCGGTCCGTCGAGGCCCGGGGCTTCGAGGGGGAGGTGGGGGCCTGGCCGGTCCGGGCGCTGGGGACCCGCTCGACGCGGCGCACGATCCCGCTGGTCGGCCGGCGGCGAGAGCTCGCCCTGCTCCGTGACGCCTTCGACAGGGCCAGGGAGAGCAGGAGGAGCCACCTGGTCACCCTGCTCGGGGAGCCCGGGATCGGGAAGACCCGGCTGGCCGACGAGCTGGTGGCCGGGCTGCCCGACGAGGTGGAGGTCCTGTCCGGCCGGGCCACCGACTACGGGGAGCGACCCACCTTCTCGCCCGTGGCCGAGATGGTCCGCAGGGTGCTGTCGATCGATGAGGAGGCTCCCGACGACCTGGTCCGGACCCGCCTCCACGAGGTGGTCACGGGGTGCTGCGACCCCACCGAGTCCGAGCAGGTGGTCGGGCGCCTCGGCCTGGCCCTGGGGCTCGCGGAGGAGCCGGCCGAGAGCCACCGGTTCCGGGACGCCGAGATCCGCGCCGGCTTCTCCCTGTTCGTGGAGGGGCTGGCCAGGACCCGCCCGGTCGTCCTCGTCTTCGACGACCTCCACGTGGCCCGCCCGCCCCTCCTGGAGCTGATCGAGGAGGTCGTCCGGCGGGCTCGCCGGGTCCCCCTCCTCGTGCTGTGCCTGGCCCGGGAGGACCTGCTCGAGCACCGCGCGGGGTGGGGGGGCGGGATCCCCGACGCCCTCACGATCCGGATCGACCCGCTCTCGCCCGAGGACGCCGCGGCCCTGGCCGTCTCGGCGGGCGAGGGGGTGGACGCGCCCCGGGCCCAGCGGATCGCCCTCCACGCCGGGGGGAACCCGTTCTTCATCGTGGAGACGACCGGGATGATGCTCCACGAGCACGTGGACGACCAGATCGGCGCGCCCCACAGCCACGTGCTGCCGCCCACCGTCCAGGCCGTGGTGGCCTCCAGGATCGACCACCTCCCCTCGGAGGCGCGGGAGCTCTTCCGCAAGGCCTCGGCCCTGGCCGGCTCGCGGTTCCACGTCTCGGAGCTCGCGCCCATCGCCGACGCCAAGGAGGACGTCCTCGCCGTCCTGGAGGAGGCCGAGCTCCTCCTCCCCGACGAGGAGGGCCCCGGGCGCTGGCGGTTCCGGCACGAGCTCCTCCGGGACGTGGCCTACGAGAGCCTGGCCAAGCGCGAGCGGCTCCGCCTCCACGGGATGCTCGCCGACCGGCTGGCCGGGGAGGGGGAGGAGCGGCACCGCAGGGCCATCGCCTACCACCTGGAGCAGGCCGCCCGGGCCTCGCTGGACCTGGACCCCCGGGACCGGTCGGTGGCCGAGCGGGCCATCCCGGCCCTGGCCCTGGCCGGGGACGCCGCCCGGTGGCGCATGGAGTCGCGGTCGGCCATCGACCTCTACGAACGGGCCCTGGCCCTGGCCGGGCCGGAGCAGGGGTGGGGTCCCCGGGAGGGCCGGATCCTCTCGTCGATCGGCGAGGCCCGGTACTGGCTGGGCGAGTACGGGCGGGCCGTCTCCTCGCTCCGGCGAGCCCTGGACATGTCGGGGGGCGACACCTGGGTCCGGACCCACGCCCTCCGGTTCCTGGGAGACATCGCCCTGAACGTGGACGGCGACGCCGACCGGGCCACGGAGATGTTCGACCGGGCCCTGGATGCCGCCCGCGAGCACGGCGAGCCCTACGCCCTGGCCCGCACGCTGCTCATGGCGGGCTGGGCCCCGTACTGGAAGGACGACCTCCCCGGGGCCCGGGCCATGTTCGAGGAGGCCCTGGAGACGGCCAGGTCGAACGGGGACGGGCAGGCCGAGGCCCGGGCCCTCACGTCGCTGATCTCGGTGACGTCGCCGGTCGGCGACGAGCTCGAGTGCCTGGCCCTCGGGGAGCGGGCCCTGGCGGTGGCCCGGGAGGACAAGGACGCCTTCTCGGTGGCGGTGGCCCGCGGGTACCTGGCCAACTCGCTCCGGCGGATGATGCGACTCGACGAGGCGCTCGACCACGCCGAGGAGGCCCTGAGGATCTACGGGGACCTCGGAGCGAGGTGGGAGGTGGCCAGCACGCTCGGCGACCTCGCCGAGGTACTCCGGCTCCTCGGGCGGTACGGGGACGCCGAGCGCCGTTTCGCGGAGGCCCTGGAGATCTGCCTGGAGCTGGGGGAGCGGAGCCTCACGTCCTGGACCGTGGAGATGCTCGTCCTGACCAGGTCCCTGGCCGGCGACGGGGAGGGCGCGGGGGCCACGCTCCGGGAGCACCGGGCCGAGCTCGAGCGTGAGCCGGGGGCCCAGGTCGGCCTGGCCTTCTCCGAGGCCACGGTGGCCATCCGGGCCGGCGACGAGGAGACCTTCCGGGAGCGGGCCCTCCTGATCCTGGACCACCGCCGGCGGAGCGGGCACCGCAACCACCTCGCCGCCGCCGTGTGGTGGACGGGCCGGGTGCTCGGCCCGGAGGCCGTGGGGGGCGAGGAGGCCCTGGATGAGGCCCGGGCGACCCTCGAGGCCGCCCACTGGGCCCAGGCCCTGGTCGAGCCCGAGCTCTACCTCGAACGGGTCGTGGCACCGGCCGCCGGGAGGGCCCCGACGCCGTCGTAGCCGGCGCGCGGCCGGCTGCGCCGCCCTTTACCTGGGCCGGTCGGCCGACGGAGGAACGTCCGACTGTGGGGCGGGCGTGCACGGGGAACGATCCCGGGGATGGCCCGCCCCGGACGAGCCCGCCGCCCCGGGATCGCGGCGGCGCTGACCGTCGCGGTCATCTCCTCGATCGCTCCCTCGTCGCGGGCCGGCTCGGCCGGGGAGCCCGGGCCAGGATCCATGGTGTGGGTCGGCGAGGTCGGCGCGGTGGCACCGGCTCCCGGCACGACGGTGTGGGTCGAGGCGCTCGGCGCGGCCGGAAGCTCGCCGGTGGTCGGGATCGAGACCCTCGCGCACGGCACCGTCGTGATCCACCGGCCCGGGACGGGGAGCGGGGCGGAGGCCGCGGCCGGCGGGGGCCTCCTGGCACCGTGCAGCGA
>JACQTL010000096.1 GCA_016210805.1 Actinomycetota bacterium
GGCCAGTGACCGAGCGGTCGGCCGGTCGAGCCACTGGTCGTCGTCGACGGCCACGAGAACGGGCCCTTCCTCGGCGAGCGTGGATAGGACGGAGGTGGTGGCTGCGCCGATGACCCGCTGGTCCGGGGGCGCACCGCGCGGATCCGTGCGGAGGAGGGCGACCTCGATGGCCCGGCGTTGGAGGGGGGCCAGCTCGGGGAGAACGGTGTCGGCGTGCTCGCCCAGGAGATCGGACAGCCCCACGAACGAGAGGCTGGCCTCGGACTCGACGGGCCGGCAGGCCAGGACCCGGATCCCCCGGCCCCCTGCGGCACGGACGGCCTCGTTCCAGATCGTCGTCTTGCCCACGCCGGCCTCGCCCTCTATCAAGAGGGCGGCCGGACCCGAGGGCAAGGTGTCGAGGAAGGCCATGGCCGCCGCGAGCTCGGCCTTCCGGCCGATCACCGGACCGTCCATCTCCCCCTCCGAGCCGGTGGGGGATTCTAGTCCCGTCTCGCCGGCGGGTGCCAGCCTCGACGGCCCACCGCATCAATGACGGATCGTCAGCCGCGGGCCAGGGGACGGGTCGGGAGGACCCCGCGGTCACGAGCCGGCGGGGCTCTCCCCCTTCCGTCCCTTCCACCGGCTTAGCTCCTCGAGCAGATGAGGGACGTCTCGTTCGAGCGTGGCCCAGAGCGCCTCGTGGTCGATGCGATGGTAGACGTGATCGACCAGGATCCTGATGTCGCGGATGTCCTCCCACGGGACGTCCGGGATCGAAGACCTGACTTCCTCGGGTAGCCGGCCGGCGGCGTCGGCGACCCGGCCCACTATGGCCTCGCCCGCCATCCTGAGCAGACGGTCCTCTCGCCAGGCGCCCCGGCCCCGTGCCACCAGCTCCAGGGCAGCCTCGCCCGCCTCCTCGATGTCGGCGAGGATGGCATCGAGCGGACGCCGCTTCCGGGCGGCGGTCATCATCAGATCGGGACGGCGTCCCGGAGGATCGTCGCTCGATCGCTCTCCCGCAACCCCCCCGTGGTGACCACGTCGACGTTCACTCCGAGGAGCCGCGACAGGGCGCGGCGGAGGCGGACCAGGTCGAGGAGGGACCTTCCCGGCTCCAGGTCGAGGAGGATGTCGACGTCGGATCGCTCCGTCTCCTCTCCCCGGGCAACCGATCCGAACACCCGTACGTTGGCAGCGTGATGCCTGGCGGCCTCCCGGAGGATCTCGTCGCGACGCTCGTGTATCAGTCGTCGCAGCGGCGTCCCTACATCCGACCCGGGTGAGGGCCTGACCGACACCTCCATCCCCGCTGCGCGCAGGAGCCGCTCCAGGGTATCCACGGTGGGGACCTTCGCCCCGGACTCGTACGCGGCGACGGCCGGCTGGGAAGTGCTCGAGCGTCGGGCCAGCTCCGACTGGGTGAGCCCCGCGACCATCCGCGCGTCCCTGATCAGCCGGGCCGAGAGAGCCATGCGTCCCAGTATATCCGATCGGATATGGCGGAAGGTCGGTGGGCCCGCCCGCTCAGCCGCGCGACAGCGGACGGGTCAGGCAGGTTGGGCCGCCGTCGCCCTTCCGGGAGATCTCGTCGCCCCGGTAGGTCCGGACGTCCACGCCGGCCTCCTCCATGCGGCGGCGGGTCTCGGGGTTGCCCTCCAGGGCCAGCGCGACCTGCGGCCCGAGGGCGAGCACGTTCGGGCCCATCGTGGGGAACTCCTCGTCGGGCACCTCGACGATCCCGATGCCGCGGGCGGCGAGCTCCTGGACCAGGCGGACGGGCAGGAGCGGGAGGTACGCCACCGCAAGGTCCCGGTCGAGCGGGCTGATCAGGGACATGAGGTGCAGGCACTCGTCGGGGCCTCCCCGGTGGGGGAGGTCGAAGGCCAGCACGGTGGCGTCGGGGAGCAGGCGGCGGAGGGCCTCGACGCCCTCGTCGTTCGTCCGGTACCCCCGCCCCACGGCCAGGGTCCGTTCGTCCAGCCAGAACATGTCCCCGCCCTCCGCGGTGGCCGGGGCCTCCAGCCGGCCGGCGATCGGGACCCCGGCCGCCTCCAGGTCCCGGGCCACGGCCTCAGGCTCGCCCCGCCGGCCCTCCTTCCCCGGGAGGAGGAGGATCGCCCCGGCGTCGGTGATGAGCACGGGGTCGTACGCGTAGATCGAGTCGGGGTCGCCGGGCGCGGGCGTCGTGCCCACCACGACCTCGGCTCCGACGGCCCCGAGCTCCGCGCACAGCGCCTCGTGCTCCTCCACCGCCCTCGCTGGATCGGGCTCGCCGTGCCAGCCGTACTCGCGCCAGGCGTGGGCGTCCTCGGCCCTGGGCGGCCGGACGTACACGCGGCGGAGCGCCGAGGTCTGGTTCACGTGGCGGACGCTCCTCCGGGCAGCTCCACGAGGAGAGCGGCGAGCCGCTCGAGCGTGCGGCGGAACACGAGGGGGCCGTAGCTGACCCTGGCCACACCGAGCTCCGCCAGCCGGGGGAGGGGCGGAGCCTGGGGTATGGCCAGGACGTTCACCGGTCCGTCCACCGCCCCGAGGAACGCGGCCAGGGCGTCCTCCTCGTGCAGGGTGATCGGGTAGACGCAGTCCGCGCCCGCCTCGTGGTAGGCGCGGGCCCTCGCGGCGGCCTCCTCGACGAGCGGGATCTGGGGTCGGGCCCCGCGGTCGGCGATGCAGACGTCCACCCTGGCGTTGATCACCAGGCCGTAGCCGCGGCTCGCGGCCGCCTCCCGGA
>JACQTL010000097.1 GCA_016210805.1 Actinomycetota bacterium
GGCCAAGAAGGCCACGGCCAAGAAGGCCACGGCCAAGAAGGCCACGGCCAAGAAGGCCACGGCCAAGAAGGCCACGGCCCGGAAGTCGGCGGCCAGGAAGCGCTAGCGGCCGCGTCGTAGACGGGACATGCGGAGGGGGGTCCTCGGGCCCCCCTCCGGCTCGTTCCGGCCCCCGATCCGGACCTTCCGGTCGGGGACCGCATGCTAGGCTTTCGCCCGCCGGACGGAGGGGCGGCGCGCATCTCGATGTCACAGGTCCGCACGCACGAACCCGAGCGGCCCGACCACCCGAGCGACGAGGAGACCCGCAGGCTGCCCAGCGTGCTCGTAGTGCTCGTCACCCGGGACGGGATGGGCTGGCTTCGCGGGTGCCTGGCGTCGCTCTCCCGCCAGACCTATCCTCGTCTCGGGATCATCGCCGTAGACAACGGCTCGACCGACGGCTCGCGGGAGCTCCTGACCCGGGTCCTGGGGGAGGCGCGGGTGATCCAGCTCGACGCCAACCGGGGGTTCCCCGGCTCCGTGGCCGCGGCCCTCGGGACCCGGGTGGCCTCCCGGGCCGACTACCTCCTCCTGCTCCACGACGACGTCCTGCTCGACCCCGATGCCGTCGAGCGGCTCGTGGAGGCGGCCGAGCGGGTGCACGGGGCGGGGATCGTGGGACCCAAGGTCGTGGAGTGGGAGGACCCGGTCGTTCTCCGGGAGGTCGGGCTGTCCACGGACCGCTTCGGCTACGCGTACTCGCCGCTCGAGGAGGGCGAGATAGACCACGGCCAGTACGACCGCCTGAGGGAGGTCCTGTTCGTCTCGTCGTGCGCCATGCTGGTCTCCCGGGACGCGTGGGGCCGGATCGGTCCGCCGGACGAGCGCTTGGCCGAACGGTTCGACGACCTCGACTACTGCTGGCGGGCCCGGCTCGCCGGGTTCCGCGTCCTCGTGGCCCCCCTGGCCCGGGTCCGGCACCGGGCCGCGACCCAGCGGATCGAGCGCACCGACAGCGAGCCGTGGGCCGGGCGGGGCCGGTACTACTCCGAGAGGGCGGCCCTGGCCGCGATGCTGAAGAACTACTCGCTGCTGTCGCTCCTGTGGATCATGCCGCTGTACGCGATCCAGAGCGTCGGGAAGGTCGGCGGGCTGATCGCCTCCCGCCGGTTCGAGGACGCCGCCCAGGTCGTCCGGGCCTGGGCGTGGAACCTGCTCCGGCTCCCCGGCACGGTCCGCCGGCGGGTCCGGGCCCAGTCGGTGCGGGCCGTCCCTGACCGGGCGGTCCGCCGGTACATGGCCTCCGCGGGGCTGCGGCTCAGGCGATGGCTCGACGTGGCCAACCAGCTCCTCCTGGGCAGGGCGGGAGCGCGCCAGGAGATCGACGAGGAGGAGGAGACCGTGCCGACGGCGGCCGTCGAGCCGCTCCGCCGTCGGGCGGTCTCGGTGGCCCGCGACCATCCGGTCGGGGTGGCCTGGGCGCTGGCCGTCCCGGTGGCCTTGCTGGCCTTCCGGTCCTTCATCGGTCCCGATCCGCTCTCCGGGGGGTCGCTGGCCGCGTTCCCCTCGTCCGCCGGCGGGTTCTTCCGGGAGCTCGCCTCCGGGGTCCGGACCACCGGCCTGGGGGGGACGACGGCGGCGAGCCCCGCCCTGGGGATCCTCGGCGGGCTGTCCTGGCTCGCCTTCGGCAGCCCGGCGCTCTCCCAGAAGCTCCTCCTCGTCCTCCTCCCCGCGCTGGCCGGGTTCACCCTGTACCGGTCGGTGAACCGCAGGACGGGGAGGCCCAGCGCTGCGGTGATAGCTGCGGCGTGCTACGCGCTCTCCGGTCTGGCCCTGTGGGGCATCTCGGAGGGAAGGGTCGAGTCCCTCGTGCTCCTGGCCGCGCTGCCGCCCCTGGGCGACAGGGTGGCCCTGGCCTTCGGGCCGGTGGGGGCCCCCCGGCGATGGCGCTTCGCGGTGGGGACCGGGGTCCTGCTCGCGGTGGCCGGCGCGTTCGCTCCCGGGGCCCTCCTGGCCTTCGGGCTCCTCCTCGTCGCGCAGCTCCTGGTCGGTGGAGAGGGCGACCGGCTCCGGGGGCTCGGGCTCTCGCTGGGCGGAGCGGCCGTGGCCGGCGTGCTCCTCCTCCCCATCGTCCTCGAGGCCGCCGGGACCTCGGGCGCGGCGCTGGGGACGCTGGTGGGGGAGGCCGACTTCGGGCTCCTGGCCCGGCTGTCCCCCACGGCCTCCCCGGGCGGGTGGGCCGTCTCGTGGTTCCTCCCGGCTGCGGCCGTCCTCGGCTTCGCGATGGCCGAGGGGCGCTCGGAGCGACCGGCCGTCGCCCACCTGCTTGTCGGCATCGCGGCCCCCTTCCTGGCGTGGGGATCGGCCGCCGGATACCTCCCCGCCGGGGCCTCCAACGCCCCCGCCTACCTGGCGGTCGCGGCGGTGGCGTACTGCTCGCTGATCGGGCTGGGCCTGGACTCCGTGCTGGCCGGCATGGGCCGCCACGCCTTCGGCCTCCACCAGGTGGCCATCCTGGTCATGGTCGGCCTCGTGGCGGGGGGCCTCGGCCTCCAGACCATCCGGGCCGCGGCGGGGGACTGGGCGGTCGGTCCCGACCGCCTGCCCCCGGCCTGGCCGGTGGTGGTCGCCGAGGAGCCGGAGCGGTCGTTCCGGGTGGTGTGGATCGGCGAGCAGGGCAGGGGCCCGCTCCCCGCCCCGGCCGGGGACGCGGACGGGCAGGTGGCCGCGGGCCCGGCGTGGATCCGGTACGCGGTCCGGGACAGATCGGGGGCCGTGGCGACGGACATCGGCCGGAGGGCCACCGGCGACGGCTACGCGTACGTCGAACGGGTCCTGCAGACCGTCCTCACCGGCGAGGCCAGGCACGGTGGCGCGCTCCTGGCGCCCCTGGGGGTCCGGTACGTCGTGGCGGCCGAGGGCGCCCTCCCCGGATGGGCCCTCGACCGTCTCGGCACGCAGCTCGATCTGGACCGGATCCCCGCGGGGGGGCTGGTCATATTCCGCAACGCCGCGGCGCTGCCCCGGGCGTCCCTGGTGAGCGACGCGGGCTTCCGGGACGCCGCGTCCGCCGACGACCTCCTGCTCGTCGCCGAGCTGCGTCCCACCCTGGTCGGAGAGCTGTCCCCCGCACCGGGCGGATACTCCGCCGACGTCGGGACGCCCTCCCCGAGAGCCGGGTACGTGCTCCTGGCCGACCAGTACGCGCCGGGCTGGCGGCTCCGGACGGGTTCGGGGGAGGAGGAACCCGAGCGGGCCTTCGGCTGGGCGGTCGGGTTCCCCGTCGAGAGCGGCGGCGACCTGGGGGTGGTATACGCGGACCAGGGATCCAGGACGCTGGCCACGATCGGGCTGGCCGCGGTCTGGCTGGCGGCGCTGTGGGTGACGCGCAAGCCGTCCCGGGCCCGGTCGATCCGCCCGGGCGCCCCCCTGGAGTCGGTCGACGAGCCGGTGCTGGAGGCGGCCCCGTGACCGGACGGATGCGGGCCGCCCTGGCGCTGGGGGCGGCGGTGGCTGCCGTGGTGGGGGGGGTGGCCCTTCAGCTCCGAGCCGGACCGAGGGCCCCGGGGGGCGGGGCCATCGGTGGCGACGTGACCGGGGCCTGGTACTGCCCGCACGCCGGCGGCGAGGGGTGGACCTCGACGGTCACCGTGGCCAACCCGGGGAGCGACCCGGCCCTCGTCCGGATCACCTCCCTGGGCCCCGGGGGGGCGGAGCCCGGGCAGCTGCTCACCGTGCCCGCCGGGTCCGAGGTGACCGTGGAGGTCCCCGCAGACCGGCGGGCCGCGGGGGCGACCGTCGAGTACTTCGGCACGTGGGTGGCGGCGGGGTGGACCTCGACGGGAGAGGGGGAGGAGGAGCGGGGGGTGGCCGCCGAGCCCTGCCAGGCGGAGGCCGGGGGCCTGTGGTTCCTCCCCGACGGGTCCACTGAGGAGGGTCAGGACGCCTACGTGGTGGTGATGAACCCCTTCGACACGGACTCGGTGTTCAGCCTCACGCTGGTCACCGAGGACCGGAGGATCCGACCCAAGGACTGGAGCGGCTACGTCCTGCCGGCCCACCAGGTGGCCTCGTTCCGGCTGAGCGGGGTGGCGCTGGGCGAGCGGACCGTGGCCGGGGAGCTCGAGGTCTCGATCGGCCGCGTGGTGACCGCCTCGGTGGGGATCGCCGAGGCGGGCGGGATCCGGGCGGCGTCGGGCATCACCGGGGACCCCGCGACGGCGATACACATGCCCGGGGGGGCGGACGCCGGCCGCACGGCGGTGGTGGCCATGAACCCGGGGCGCGCGGGAGCCGCGGTCAGGGTCGCCCTCCTCGGCGAGGCCGCGGGGACCGGCGGAGGGGTGCCCGAGGAGGTCATCCCCCCCGGCTCGGCCGGGACCTACGAGGTGCAGGGGGGCGACCCCGTCGAGCTCCTCCTGTCCGCGGAGGGCGACGAGGGGGTGGCCGCCGTGCGCCGGAGCTCCGGTGCCCTGGGAGACCAGGGAGCGGCGCCCGGGATCTCCGTCCCGCACGAGGCCTGGGTCCTCATCGGGCACCACGCCGGGTCGTCGGAGGCGCTGCCCTCGGCGGTCTTCCTGGCCAATCCGGGGGCCGAGGACGTCCGGGTGACCCTGACCCCGCTCCTTCCGGCCGGGGCCCCGGCGGCCGGGCCGATCGTCGTGGTCGTGCCGGCCGGGTCCATGGTCCCGGCGGCGGAGCCCGGGGGCCTGCCGCTAGGGTCCCTGCTCGCGGTGGCCGACGATGGGACCTTCATCCCCGTGCTCGTGTCCTCGGCCCTGAACGGGAGCGGGTACGCGATGGCCTCCGGGGTCCCCGTGCCCCCTCGCTTCATCCCCTGAGAGGCTCGGCCCGCGAGGCTCGCCCGGCCCCACTGTCATCGGGTGGGGCCCCCGACTTGCGCGGGCGGCGCGGGCGGGTTAGCATGATGGGGTACTCCGGAGAGGCCGAGGGGCGACCCGAGGTCGATCCGGAGTACACCTTTTCGCGGGCAGGAAGAGGCCTTTCGGGGCCTCTTCCTGCGCTTTCGGGGATCCCCGGCCCTCGGCCGACCTCCCGGGATCGGTGGCGATACTTAGGTAACAGTTTCGATGGGTAAGCGACCCACCGGCCTGCCCCCGAAGCGGGTGGCGGGCCCGGGAGCCTGGCGAATCACAGCGATGTGACTTAGTATGTCGGCCATGCGTTCCTGCGCCAAGAAGCCCTGCGCGGCGCCCCCCGAGGCGACGATCGCCCTGCGCTACGAGGCCCGGACCGTGGTGGTCGGGGACCTCCTGTCCGAGCGCGATCCGAACCTGATGGACCTGTGCCGGTCCCACGCCGACACGCTCCGGGCCATGGTGGGGTGGCGGATCGAGGACCGGCGGACCGGGCCCCCCTCCGAGGTGCCCGTCCGCCTGCCCGAGGTCGAGGCCGCCGCGGGCTAGTCAGTTCGGACGGCGGGTC
Organism: Actinomycetota bacterium; assembly: GCA_016210805.1. Taxonomy (GTDB): domain Bacteria; phylum Actinomycetota; class UBA4738; order UBA4738; genus JACQTL01. Next base: position 5,428 of record JACQTL010000097.1, read on the forward strand.
CCGCGCCGCCCCCTATCTTGTGTACGCTGTTGCACAAGATGGGCCTCGACCGGGACCTCCTGGGGCGCGTGCGGTCGCTGGACGAGTTCGACCTGCGAAGGCTGGCCATCTTCGTCCGCGGGCTCCTCGTCTCCCGGGAGGGCCACGAGACGGCGGCGGCGGTGGCCGGCCCCTCACCGGCCGGGCGGGTGAGCTACCGACAGCAGATGGTCCGGTGCGGCCGCAAGGCGTGCACGCGCTGCCCGCACGGCCCCTACTGGTACGCGTACTGGCGCGAGGGCGGCCGGGTCCGGTCCCGCTACATCGGCAAGACCCTCCCCGAGGCCCGACCTCCGGGGCCGGGCCCGGGGGACTGATCCGCCCACCCGGTGGCCACGACTCCCGCCGCGCCGCCATCGGCCGCCGCCCCCCGGAC
>JACQTL010000090.1 GCA_016210805.1 Actinomycetota bacterium
ACCGCCTCGACGCCGGCCATCACGTGCAGGACCCGGTCGCCCAGGCTCGCCCCGCCGCCCGCGTCGACGATCGTGGCGTCGGGCCCGTCGCCCGTGATCGTCACGTTCAGCGTCATGTCCAGGTCGCCGGTCGCCGAGGCGTCCTCGCCCGCGCCGGCGATCGTGAGGTCGTAGGTGCCGGCCGGCACCTGGATCGTGTCGGCGGCCGGGTCCTGGTTCGCGGCGATGACCGCCTCCCGGAGGGAGCAGTCTTCCGGCGCGCATCCGTCCGGGGCGGGGTCGTCCGTCCTGGTCGGCGTGAACGTGGTGGGGGCCACCTCGTAGGCGCCGATGTCGCAGGTCGGGGTGGCGTCCCCGTCACCGTCGAAGGGCCGGGCCACCCCGCGCTGGTCGGCGCCGGGACAGCCCCCGTTCGTCCCCGCGTCGATGGCCAGGCTGCCGTTGCCGAGCGCGTGGGTCCTGGTCGGCCCGCCGTTGAACGACAGGGGGCCGAGGACCGGGTTCCCGTGCACATCGGTGCCTCCCCCGAAGCACGTGGAGTCGTCGTCGAGGTTGTTGCCGTTCGAGGTGAGCGCGGCGCTGCACTCGCTGAGCGAGTTGCCGGCGACGATGGTGTTCAGGGCGTTGGGCGGGGTGGCGCCGCCCTCGAGGTGGATGCCGGTACCCGTGTTGCTCGCGACGGTCGCGTTGACCAGCGTGAACCCCCCGCAGCAGTTCTGGAAGATCCCCCCGCCCTGACTGCTCGCGGTGTTCCCGCTGATCGTCGAGTTGGTGAGGCTAACCGCGCCGCCGTTGTTCTGGATGCCGCCGCCGAAGCCGGCCCCGCCTCCGGACGCGGTGTTGCCGCTCACGGTCGAGTTCGTGATGGTGGCGGTTCCCTGGATGTTGAGCCCGCCGCCGAAGCCGCCCGTGTTCCCGCTCACCGTCGAGTTGGTCAGGGTGAGCGTGCCGCCAACCGTCATGATCCCTCCGCCGTTGCCGTTGCCGGTGGCGGAGTTCCCGCTCACCGTAGAGTTGGTGAGCGTGAGGGTGCCGCCGGCGTTCTTCATGCCTCCGGCGTCGGAGTTCACCGCGACGTTGCCGCTCACCACCGAGTCCGTCAGCGTGAGAGTGCCAGCGCTGTGGATGCCGCCGGCCGGGCCGCCGTCCGGGCTGCTCCCGTTGCGGATGGTCACTCCCGAGATCTCGACCACCGTGGCCGCCCCGATGACGTCCACCACCCGGTCCAGGTCCTGGCCGTCGACGATCGTCGCTGCCGCTCCCCCGCCCGAGATGGTCACGCTCTCCGTGATGTCCAGGTCGCCGGTGGCGGCGGCCTCCTCCCCCTGGCCGGCGATGGTGAGGTCGTACGTCCCGGCGGGGAGCTCGATCGTGTCGGCTCCGGAACCCGCGGGGCAGGCGTCCCGGGGCAGGTCGGTGTTGGCCGCGATGAGGGCCTCCCGGAGGGAGCAGTCGCCGTCCGAGTTGTCCTCGTCGGCGACCTCGTCGACCTGGATCGTGGTGGCGGACCCCGCCGCCGGCGCTAGGGCGACGGACAGCGAGCTCAGCAGAACGAGCGCAGCGCACAGGGTCGCGGAGCGCCGAACCGTCAGTTTCCTCGAGGAACTCAAGGGAACCACTCCCCCCGTCAGACTATCCCCGGCTCCCGGGGGGGAGGTCAAGCCGTCTCAGCTCTGGAGCTGGGCGACGAGCGTGGCGGCGTCCGAGGCCTCCTCCAGGAGCGCCTCGACGTGCTCCCGGGTTCCCCGGAGCGGCTCGCGCATGGGCACGCGCTGGAGGGCCTCGTGCCCGGTGTCGAAGATGAGCGAGTCCCACGACGCGGCCACGATCTCCTCCGGATACCGGGAGATGCACCGGCCCCGGAAGTAGGCCCTGGTGTCCTCGGGCGGCTCCATCGTGGCCGCCTCGATCTCGGCCTCGCTGACCAGCCGCTCCACCTTCCCGGACTCCACGAGCCGGTGGTACAGGCCCTTGTCCCTGCGGACGTCGTGGTACTGGAGGTCGATCAGGCGCAGCCGCGGGTCGGTCCACCGCAGGCCGTCGCGGGCCCGGTACCCCTCGAGCAGCCGGTACTTGGCCACCCAGTCGAGCTCGCGGTGCAGGCCGAGGGGCTCCTCCTCCAGGCCGGCCAGGATGGCCTCCCACCTCCGCAGGACCTCGGCGTTCTCCGCGGTGTCGTCCTTCTCCTTGACGTGCTTCTTGGCGTGCTCGACGTACTCCCACTGGAGGTCGACGGCCGAGATCGTCCTCCCGTCGGCCAGGCGGAGGAGGGCCCGGCAGGAGGTGTCCCGGGAGACCGCGTGAAGCCCGGCCACGGGGTTCTCCAGGGAGAGGTCGGGGAGGACCTCGTCCTCGATCAGCTTGAGGACGAGGGCGGTGGTCCCCACCTTCAGGAACGTGGCCACCTCCATCATGTTCGCGTCGCCCACGATGCAGTGCAGCCGGCGATACCTCTCCGGGTCGGCGTGGGGCTCGTCGCGGGTGTTGATGATGGGCCGCTTGAGCGTCGTCTCCAGCCCCACCTCGGCCTCGAAGAAGTCGGCCCGCTGGGATAGCTGGTAGGTGCCCTTCCCCTGGTCCGCTCCCGGCCCCTCGACCCCCAGCTTCCCGGACCCCGTGAACACCTGGCGGGTCACGAAGAACGGCGTGAGGTCCCTGACGATCCGGGCGAACGGCGTGGCCCGGTCGACCAGGTAGTTCTCGTGGGTGCCGTACGAGTTCCCCTTGCCGTCCGAGTTGTTCTTGTAGATGGCCAGGCGCTGGCCCGGAGGGAGGATCCGCTGGACCTCCGCGAGCGACCGCTCCAGGATCCGCTCCCCCGCCTTGTCGTGGACGACCAGGTCCCGGGGCCCCGAGCACTCCGGCGTCGAGTACTCGGGGTGGGCGTGGTCCACGTAGTACCGGGCCCCGTTGGGCAGGATCACGTTGGCCAGGCCGAGGTCCTCCTCGGGCTGCTCGCGGGGGTGGATCGGCTCGAAGCCCCTGGCGTCGCGGAGCGGCGACTCCTGCTCGTAGTCCCACCGGATCCGCCGGAGCGAGCCGGCGTACGTGTTGATGAGGAGCGAGGAGGACAGGACCGGGTTGAACTCGGAGGCCCCGGGCGCGGAGATGCCGAACTCGGTCTCCGTGCCCATGACCTTGGGGATGGACATCAGGACCTCAAGGCTACAGGTACTGCCCGGCGTTGATCCGCTCGACCTGCCGGCCCTTGCTGTCGCCCTCGCCGAGAAGCGTGCGCACGTAGACGATCCGCTCGCCCTTCTTCCCGGAGATCCGGGCCCAGTCGTCCGGGTTGGTCGTGTTCGGGAGGTCCTCGTTCTCCTTGAACTCGTCGCGGATCGCGGTGATGAGGTCGGCGACCTGGATCCCCTTCTCGCCGGAGCGCAGGAACCGCTTGATGGCCTCCTTCTTGGCCCGGGCCACGATGTTCTCGATCATTGCCCCGGAGTTGAAGTCCTTGAAGTACAGGATCTCCTTGTCCCCGTCCGCGTAAGTGACCTCGAGGAATCGGTTCTCGTCGGTCTCCGAGTACATGCGCTCGACCGCACGCTGGATCATCCCGGCGACAGTTCGCGCGGGGTCACTGCGATGTTCGACCAGGTCCTCCGGAT
>JACQTL010000085.1 GCA_016210805.1 Actinomycetota bacterium
AGGCCGACCAGGGGCGAGAGGTCGACCCCCTTGGCCTGTCCCCCGGCGATCAGGACGGCGCCGTCCACGCCGGACAGCGCCGCGAGGGTGGCGTGCGGGTTGGTGGCCTTGGAGTCGTCGACGAACCGCACCGACCCCACCCGGGCCACCACCTCGCCCCGATGGGGCAACGGGCCCACCGAGGCGATCCCGGCCCCGGTGGAGGCGACGTCCAGCCCGAACGAGAGGGCCGCCGCCGCTGCGGCCGCCGCGTCGGCCATCAGCCCGGCGTGGGTGGACAGGGGCCGGCCCAGGGCGTCCTCGCCGCCCCGGAGGCGGGAGACGATCTCGCCGTCCAGGTATCCGACCTCCCCCGGCTCCGGCGGTCCCAGCCTGAACCAGACGGTCCCGCACGGGGCGGAGCCGGACAAGCGGGCCGCGTCCGGGTCGTCGCGGTTCCCCACGTGGACGTCCCCGGGCCGCTGGAGCGCGAACACCCGGGCCTTGGCCTCGGCGTAGGCCTCGAAGGACCCGTGCCAGTCGAGATGGTCGGGCGACAGGTTCAGCAGGACCGAGACCTTCGGACGGAACGTCCGGTGGAACCGGAGCTGGAAGGAGGAGGCCTCCACGACGAGGGCCTCGTAGTCCTCCCTGGCGGCCAGCGAGAAGGGGTATCCGATGTTCCCGCAGGGGGCGGAGGCGATCCCGGCCTCCCGCATGGCCGCGGCCACCATCTCGGTCGTGGTGGTCTTCCCGTTGGTCCCGGTGATGGCCACGTACGGCACCCGGCACAGGCGCGCCCCCAGCTCGAGCTCGCTCCACACCGGGACCCCGGCCTGGTGGGCCCACCGCAGGACCGGGGTCCGCTCGGGGACGCCGGGGCTGACCACGACCAGGGTGGCCCCCGCCAGGTGCTCGGGCCGGTGGCCGCCGGCCCGGACCCGGACCCCCAGGTCGTCCAGGGCATCGAGCCCCTCCACGGCGACGGCCGGACGCCGCTCGCTGACCAGTACCTCGGCCCCCTCCTCGGCCAGGACCCGCGCTGCGGCCAGCCCGCTGGCCCCCAGGCCCACGACCACGGCGCGCTCGCCGGCGAAGCGCCCCCGGCGCTCGCTCACCCCAGCCCCCCCCGGGCCAGGAAGTCCGCGTAGAACATGCCGAGCCCGGTGGCCACGGCGAGGCCCGAGACGATCCAGAACCGGACGATCACCGTGAACTCCGGCCAGCCGGCCAGCTCGAAGTGGTGATGGATGGGGGCCATCCGGAACACCCGCCGGCGGAACACGCGGAACGCGAAGACCTGGACGATCACCGAGGTGGTCTCCAGCACGAAGAGCCCGCCCAGTACCACCAGGAGGAGCTGGGTGTTGGTCATGATGGCCAGGGCCCCGATCAGCCCGCCCAGGGCCAGCGAGCCTGTGTCCCCCATGAAGATCCGGGCGGGGGCGGCGTTCCACCACAGGAACCCGGCCACGGCGCCCATCCCCCCGGCGGCCACGATGGCCAGGTCCAGGGCCTCGGAGACCGGGGTGGAGTAGCAGGCCGTCAGCTCGAACGGGATGCAGGAGTGACGGGCCTGCCAGAACGAGATGATCACGTAGGCCGCCAGGACCAGCACCGACGACCCGGAGGCCAGCCCGTCCAGGCCGTCGGTGAGGTTCACGGCGTTGGTCGTGGCCGCGAGGAGCAGGAAGGACCAGACGAAGAACACCAGGCCCAGATCCAGGCCCAAGCCCCGGACGAACGAGAGCTCGGTGACCGAGTATCCGGAGACCCGGACGACCGCGATGGCGAAGCCCACGGCGATGGCGGCCTGGCCCAGGAACTTGGTGGCCTTGGAGAGGCCCAGCGACCGCTGCCTGCGGACCTTGATGAAGTCGTCCACGAACCCCACCAGGCCGAAGGCCAGCGTGGCCACGAGGACGGCGGCCCCGGCTCCGGTGAAGGGCTGGGAGGTCACCCGGGAGACCACGTAGGCGGAGGCCATCCCGGCCAGGATCACCAGGCCGCCCATCGTCGGGGTTCCCATCTTCTCGAAGTGGGTGTGGGGGCCGTCCTCCCGGATCCGCTGCCCCCAGCCCCACACCCGGAACAGGCGGATCGCGATGGGCGTCCCCAGGAGGGTCACTCCCAGCCCGACGGCGGCGGCGACCAGGATCGAGATCACCGCAGGGCCTCCGCCACCCGCTCCAGGCCGGCCACCCGGGAGCCCTTCAGCACGACGAGGTCCCCGGACCGGGCGATCGACCCGACCTCCTCCAGGGCCTCCTCCGGCGTGGCCACCCAGTGGACCCGGTCGGGCTCCACTCCCTCCCGGACGGCCCCCCTGGCCAGGGGCCTGGCCTCCTCCCCCACCACGACGAGCTCGTCGATCCCCAGCCGGGCCACGATCTCGCCGATCCGCTCGTGCTCCTCGCGGGACGCCTCCCCCAGCTCGGCCATGTGCCCGAGGACGGCGATGCACCGGCCGTCCCTGGACATCCACCGGGCCGCCTTGAGGGCGGCCGGCATCGAGGTCGGGTTGGCGTTGTACGCGTCGTTCAGGACCCTGATCCCACCGGGCGTGGTGAACGTCTCCATCCGCCACGCCGAGACCCTGGCGGCCTCGAGGGCGGCGGCGCACCCGGCGGGACCGACCCCCAGGGCGATCCCCGTGGCCGCCGCGGCCAGCGCGTTCGAGACCATGTGCTCCCCGGGGACGCCGAGCTGCACCCTCTCCCGGTCGGTCCCGGAGACCAGGGTGAAGGAGGCCTGGCCCAGGTCGTCGAGCGACACGTCCTCGGCCCGCACGTCGGCGTCGCGGGCGGCGCCGTAGAGGACCGACCGGGCGTCGGTCCTGGCGGCGTATCCCCGGACCACCGGATCGTCGGCGTTCAGCACGGCGATCCCGTCCGCGGGGAGCTCCTCGACGAGCTCGGCCTTGGCCCGCACGATGTTCTCCCGGGAGCCGAACCGGCCCAGATGGGCCAGGCCGACGTTCGTCACCACGCCGACGTCCGGGCGGGCCACCCGGCACATCATCCGGATCTCCCCGACCGAGCTGGCCCCCATCTCGCACACCAGGACCTCGGTGCCGGGCTCCATCCCGAGCACGGTCAGGGGGAGCCCCACCTGGTTGTTGAACGACGCGGGGCTGGCCGCTACCCGGTGGCGGACCTCGAGCACCGCGGCCACCAGGTCCTTGGTGGAGGTCTTGCCGGTGGAGCCCGTGATGCCCACGACGCGGCCGGCGAAGGCCCCCCGCTCGGCGGCGGCCAGCGCCAGGAGGGCGGCGCCCGTGTCGGGGACGACCACGCCGGGGCCCAGGGCGGCTCCGTCGGCGGCCACGAGGGCGGCCACCGCGCCGGCTCCCCGGGCGTCCGCCACGAAGCCGTGCCCGTCGGTGACCTCGCCGGTGAGGGCCACGAACAGGGAGTCGGGCTCCGCCTTCCGACTGTCCACCACGACCGAGCGGACCTCCACGTCGTCGCCGACCACGCGGCCTCCTGTCGCCGCGGCGACCTCGGACAGCCGCCGGGGCATCACGCCGGGGACCCTCCCCGCTCCCCGACCGCCTCCCGGATCTCCTCGGCGGCCACCAGGCGGTCGTCGAAGGGGATCGTCCGGTCGGCGAACTCCTGCCCGGTCTCGTGGCCCTTGCCCGCGAGCACCAAGACGTCGCCCGTCGCGGCCTC
>JACQTL010000108.1 GCA_016210805.1 Actinomycetota bacterium
GTTCGCCGGGTACCAGCGGTTCTACGAGGCCGAGCCGGACGACGATCGCAACCTCGCGTTCTTCGGCCGGTTCGTGGCCCCCAGCGATCGGGGACTGCTCCTCAAGGCCGAGGACGGCGATCGGGTCGTGGGGTTCGCCACGATCTACTGGACCCACAGCTCGACGCATGCCGCCGACGTCGCCCTGATGAACGACCTGTACGTGGCGGAGTCGCACCGGGGTCGCCGGATCGGCCGGCGCCTCATCGAGGCCGTGGTCGGCGCGGCACGGGAACGCGGGTGCCGCCACGTCGAGTGGCTCACCGCCCCCGACAACCGCGCGGCGCGACGCCTGTACGACCGCACCGGCGCGGCCAGCAGCGAGTGGGTGGCCTACGAGATCGTGCCGGGCCCGGCGGCCGGGCCGGCCGGGGCCGTCGAGCCGAGTCAGGCCAGCTCGGGCATCGGGCGGTCGGGGTCGATGTCGTAGCGCTGTATCGCCTCGACCACCGCCTCGGGCTTCACCTCGCCCATCCGGGCGAGGGCCGAGAGCACCGCGACGACGACGTGCTCGGCGTCGACCTCGAAGAACCGCCGGAGGGCCTCGCGGGTGTCCGAGCGGCCCCACCCGTCGGTCCCCAACGAGATGTACGGCTGGTGGACCCACCTGGCGATCTGGTCCGGGACCGATCGCATCGAGTCCGACACCGCCACCACCGGCCCCTCGTGCGCCTCCAGGCACTCCACGACGTACGGGGTCCGGGCCGCCTCGCCGGGGTGCAGGCGGTTCCACCGCTCGGCCTCGATCGCGTCCCGGCGGAGCTGCTGGTACGAGGTCGCGCTCCACACGTCGGCCGAGACGTCGTGGTTCTCGGCGAGGAGCTCCTGGGCCCGGAGGGCCTGCTGGAGCAGGGCCCCGGAGCCCAGGACGTGGGCCTTGTGGCGCTTCCCCTCGTTGGGCCCCTCCCGGAACCGGTACAGCCCCTCGACGATCCCGTCCCACTGGCCCTCGGGGAGCGCGGGCTGCGGGTAGTTCTCGTTGTAGAGGGTGATGTAGTAGAGGACGTCCTCGCCGTCCTCGACCATCCGCCGGAGCCCCTCCTTGACGATGGCCGCCGACTCGTAGGCGAAGGCTGGGTCGTAGGCGCGGCAGGCCGGGTTGGTCGAGGCCAGGAGCAGCGAGTGGCCGTCCTCGTGCTGGAGGCCCTCCCCGTTCAGCGTGGTCCGCCCGAACGTGGCCCCCATGAGGAACCCGCGGGCCCGCTGGTCGCCGGCCGCCCAGATCAGGTCCCCGATCCGCTGGAAGCCGAACATCGAGTAGAAGAGGAAGAACGGGATCATGGGCTCGCCGTGCGTCGCGTACGACGTGGCCGCCGCTATCCACGAGGCCATGGAGCCGGCCTCGGTGATCCCCTCCTCGAGGATCTGCCCATCCTGCGACTCCCTGTACGCGAGGAGGTGCGCGGCGTCGACGGGCTCGTAGCGCTGCCCGTGGGCCGCGTAGATCTGGAACTCGGCGAACAGCGACTCCATGCCGAACGTCCGGGCCTCGTCGGGGATGATCGGCACGACCCGTCCGCCGACCTTCTTGTCCCGCATCAGGTCGCGGAGGAGCCGGACGAAGGCCATCGTGGTCGAGACGGGCTGCTTCGTGCCCTCGTTGAACTGCTCCCACACCTTCTCGTTCGGGAGGTCCACGCCTCCGGCGACCACCCGGCGCTCGGGGAGGAAGCCGCCCAGGGCGTGGCGGCGGGCCAGCATGGACTGGACCTCCCGGGAGTCGGTGCCGGGGTGGTGGTAGGGCGCGAGCCCGTCGTCGGTGATCTTCGAGTCGGGGATGGGGAGCTCGAGGCGGTCGCGGAACACCTTGAGCTCCTCGACCTTCAGCTTCTTCATCTGGTGGGTGACGTTGCGGCCCTCGAACGACTGGCCGAGGGCCCATCCCTTCACCGTCTTGGCCAGGATCACCACCGGGGCGTCGCGGAGCTCCACCGCGCTCGCGTAGGCCGCGTAGAGCTTGCGGTAGTCGTGGCCACCCCGGCGGAGGCGCTGGAGGTCCTCGTCCGACAGGTGGGAGACCATGTCGGCGAGGCGCGGGTCCGGGCCGAAGAAGTTCTCCCGGATCCACGCCCCCGACTCCACCACGGCCTTCTGGAACTCCCCGTCCAGCGTGGTGTCCATCTTGTGGACCAGCACCCCGTCGGAGTCCCGGGCCAGCAGCTCGTCCCACTCCCGGCCCCAGACGACCTTGATCACGTGCCAGCCGGCGCCCCGGAAGATCGACTCCAGCTCCTGGATGATCTTCCCGTTGCCCCGCACGGGGCCGTCCAGCCGCTGCAGGTTGCAGTTCACGACGAAGATCAGGTTGTCGAGCCCCTCCCGGGCGGCGATGGACAGCGCGGCCATGGACTCCGGCTCGTCCATCTCGCCGTCCCCGACGAACGCCCACACCCGCTGGCGGGAGGTGTCGCGGACCCCCCGGTGGTGGAGGTACCGGTTGAACCGGGCCTGGTAGATCGCCTGGATCGGGGACAGGCCCATGGACACCGTGGGGAACTCCCAGAACCGCGGCATCAGCCGGGGGTGCGGGTACGAGGACAGCCCGCCGTCGAAGAAGGCCTCCCGGCGGAAGTGGTCGAGCTGCTCCTCCGTCAGCCGGCCCTCCAGGAAGGCCCTGGCATACATCCCGGGGGCCCCGTGGCCCTGGATGTACACCTGGTCGCCCCCGCCCTCGGCGTCCTTGCCCCGGAAGAAGTGGTTGAACCCCACCTCGTAGAGGGAGGCCGACGAGGCGTAGGTCGAGATGTGCCCGCCGATCCCGTCGTACTTCTTGTTGGCCCGGGAGACCATCACCGCCGCGTTCCACCGGATCAGCCGGCGGATCCGCCGCTCGAGCTCCTCGTCGCCGGGGAAGTAGGGCTCCTGCTCCGGGGGGATCGTGTTGATGTAGTGGGTGGACACCATGGAGGGGAGCCCGATCTGCTTCGAGCGGGCGTGGAACAGGATCCGGTGCAGGAGGAATCGGGCCCGGGCCGGGGACTGGTCGATCACCTCGTCCAGCGCGGCGATCCACTCCTCGGTCTCGGCCGGATCGATGTCCGGGAGCTGCTCCTTGAAGGCGTCGAACATGTCACTCACCCCGACCGACGGCGAAGGCGTCCGGTTACCAGACTACGGGTTCGGGCCGCGGTGTGAAGGGGAGCCGGCCGGGGGCTCAGGCGTCCGGCGAGGCCACCAGCGTCTGGCGGAGGCTCTCCTCGGCCTCCGGGGAGGCCAGGGCCAGGACCTCGTCCCCGGGGACCAGCACGGTCTCGGGCTGGGGGATCACCACGTGCCCCTCCCGGACCACGGCCATGATGGCGCTGTCCGGGGGGAGCCGGAGCTCGTAGAGGGGGCGCCCGGCGTTGGGGGAGTCCTCGGGGAGGGTCACCTCCACGATGGCCACCCGGCCTCCCTCCAGCCGGAGGAGGCGGACGAGGTCCCCGACCGTCACGGCCTCCTCGACCAGGGAGGTCAGGAAGTGGGGCGGCGAGACCGCCTCGTCCACCCCCCACTGCTCGGTGAACAGCCACTCGTTCCGGGGATGGTTGACCCGGGCCAGGACCCGGGGGACCGCGTGCTCCTGCTTGGCCAGGAGCGAGACGACCAGGTTGTCCTCGTCGTCGCCCGTGGCCGCCACGACCACGTCGGCGGTGCCCATCCCCACCTTCTCGAGGACCCAGGGCTCGCAGGCGTCGCCCAGCACGTACTCGACGGAGTCCGGGGCCTCCTCCCGGCCCCGGCGCAGGGTCGCGGGGTCCTGCTCGATCACGGTGACCGAGTGTCCCTGCTCGGCGAGCTCGACGGCGAGGTGCCGGCCGATGTTTCCCGCCCCGGCCACGATCACCCGCACGGGCCTACCCCTCCCCGATCGGCTCGAGGAGGTCGTCGAGCTCCTCGAGCGCGTCGCGATGGACGATCACGTGGGCCACGTCGCCCTCCTGGAACGTGCTGGCCGGCTCGGGGATGAACCCCGATCCCCCCCGGTCGACCCCGGCGACCAGGACCTTCCCCGGCGAGGAGAGGTCCGCCACGGCCTTGCCCACGAGGTGCGAGGGGATGGCCATGCGGAGGCGGAAGAGGTCGCCGGCGGCCAGGCTCTCCCGCATCTCCTCCCGGGGGTGGAACAGCATCATCATGATCTGGCGGGCCGTCCACCGGACCGAGGCCACCGTCGGGATGTTCAGGCGCTCGTAGATCTCGGCCCGCTGCGGGTCGTAGATCCGGGCGATGACGATGGGCACGTGGTAGTGCTCCCGGGCCACCCGGGCCGAGACGATGTTGGAGTTGTCGCCGCTCGACACGGCGATGAAGGCGTCGGCCTCCTTGATGCCCGCCTCCTCCAGCGTCTCCTGCTCGAACCCCACGCCGAGGACGGTGCGGGCCTGGAATCCGGGGGGGAGCCGGTCGAAGGCCTCCGGCCGCTTGTCGATGATGGTCACCTCGTGGCCGGCCTTGGCCAGCTGGATCGTGAGCTCGACCCCGACGCGCCCACAGCCCATCAGCAGGACTCGCATAGGAAGGGAAGGTTACAACCGGGCGCCGCCCGGCGTCGCGCGCGACCGGCCTTCGTTGCGCGACAATCGGGGGCCGTGGCCACTCGACTGAAGCGCCTCCTGGTGGGCCGGGCCCTGGCCAGCCACAAGGCGGAGCACCAGCTGCTCCCCAAGCGGCTGGCCCTGCCCGTGTTCTCCTCCGACCCCCTCTCCTCGAACGCCTACGCGACCGAGGAGATGATGCTCGTCCTGGTGACCGCGGGGACCGGAGCCCTGTCCCTGATGTTCCCGATCGGGGCGGCCATCGCCCTCCTCCTGGTCATCGTGATCACGTCGTACCGCCAGACCGTCCGGGCCTACCCCCACGGCGGCGGCTCGTACATCGTGTCCCGGGAGAACCTGGGCACCCTCCCCGGGCTGGTCGCGGCGGCGGCCATCCTCACCGACTACGTCCTCACGGTGGCCGTGAGCATGACGGCCGGAACGGTCGCCGTGACCTCGGCCGCGCCCTCCCTGACCCCCTACCGGGTGGAGATCGCCCTGGTCTTCGTGGCCCTGGTGACCCTGGCCAACCTCCGGGGGGTCCGGGAGGCGGGCCGGATATTCGCCGTGCCCACCTACGGCTTCGTCGCGGTGGTCTACATCACGCTGGCCACGGGGTTCGTGCGCTGCCTGGGCGGCTGCCCCGTGGCCGAGAGCGCCGGCCTCCCCATAGAGGCCCACGCCTCGCTGACCCTCTTCCTGATCTTCCGGGCCTTCGCCTCGGGGGCCACGGCGCTCACCGGGGTGGAGGCGATCGCCGACGGCGTGCAGGCCTTCCGCCGCCCCCAGTCCAGGAACGCGGCGACCACGCTCGCCATCATGGGCACCTTCAGCATCTCCATGTTCCTGGGGATCACGTTCCTGGCCCGGCGCCTGGGGATCCGGGTCGCCGAGGACCTGGAGCACCAGAAGTCGGTCCTGGCCCAGATCGGGGACACGGTCTTCGACGGCGGCTTCATGTTCATCGCCCTGCAGGTGTTCACGGCCGGGATCCTGTTCCTGGCCGCGAACACGGCCTACCAGGACTTCCCCCGGCTCTCGGCCATCCTGGCCAGGGACCGGTTCATGCCTTCCCAGTTCCGGAACCGGGGGGACCGGCTCGTGTACTCGAACGGGGTCCTCGTGCTCGCCGTCGTGGCCGGCTTCCTGATCTGGTTCTTCGACGCCGAGCTCACCCGGCTGATCCAGCTCTACGTGGTGGGGGTGTTCACGGCGTTCACCCTCTCGCAGTCGGGCATGGTGCGGCGCTGGCTCCGGGTGAAGGGCGAGCGATGGCGGCGGAGCCTGGTCATCAACGCCATCGGGGCGGCGACGACCGGCGTCGTGCTCGTGATCGTGTCCGTCACCAAGTTCACGCGGGGCGCCTGGATGGTCATCGCCGCGATGCCGGTGTTCGTGCTCGGGTTCCTGGCCGTGCAGCGCCACTACGCCTCGGTCAGCGGGTCCCTCCGCTCCCGGGGCCTGTCGGCGGCCGTGGAGGCGTCGAACACCGTCGTGCTGCTGGTCCAGGAGCTGGACCTGGCCGTGGGAGAGGCGGTGGCCTACCTCCGGACGATCCGGCCGCAGCGCGTGATCCCGCTGTACACGGGCCCGGGGCCCCTCCACGAGGACCTGGTGGACCGGTGGAGGCGGCTGGCCCCCCGGCTGGGCGACCTGGTGGCCCTTCCCGGGGACCGGTCGTGGCGCTCGCTCCGGGACTACCTGCGGGCGGTGCCCCGCGAGGAGAACGGGTTCGTCACGGTGATCGTGCCCGAGGTGGTCCGGAGCCGCTCGGTGATCCGCTACCTCCGGCAGGCCGGGGCGTTCCGCCTGAAGCTCCGCCTGTTCTTCGAGCCGGAGCTGGTGGTCGCCAACGTCCCCCTCCTGCCCGAGGAGATCGTGGAGGCCTCCCAGTTCGCGGACCGCCCGGTGGAGCCGACCCGGAGCGTCGTGATCGTCCCCATCTCTGCGGTCCACGACGCGACGGTCGAGGCCGTCCGGTACGCGAAGGCCCTGCGGGCCGCCCACGTGGAGGGGCTCTTCTTCGCCGGGGAGCAGGAGGAGGTCGGCCCGCTGCTCGAGGACTGGGCCGGCCGGGAGATCGACGTGCCCCTCTCGGTGGTGGAGGCCCCCTTCCGCGACATCGGCCCGCCCCTCCTCGACGAGGTCCGGGGGCACACCGGCCGGGGGGACACCGTGGTCACCGTCGTGCTGCCCGAGTTCGTGGTCAGCAGGTGGTGGCACCATCTGCTCCACAACCAGAGCGGCTTCTACGTCAAGCGGCTGCTCCTGTTCGAGCCCCGGGTCGTCGTGACGAGCGTCCCGTTCCACCTGTGACGCCGATGAGGAGGAGGTGACCGATCGGATGGACCGCGACGCGGCGCTTCACCTGGTGCGCGAGAAGGCCGAGAAAAAGACCACCGTCCGCCACCTGATCTCGGTGGAGGGGGTGATGCGGGCCCTGGCCCGCCGGCTGGGGGAGGATCCCGACCTGTGGGCCCTGGCCGGACTGTTCCACGACCTGGACCAGGACCGGACCCACGACGACGAGTCCCGCCACGCCCACCTCGCCGCCGAGTGGCTGCGGGAGGCCGGCGTGGACGAGCGGGTGGTCAACGCGGTCCTGGCCCACGCCCACGAGGAGTACCGGACCGACACGATGTCCCGGGCCGTCGTCCACGCCGACGCCGTGGCCGGGCTCCTGGTGGCGGCGGCGCTGGTCAGGCCGGAGCGGGCCACCGGGATGAAGGTGTCCTCCGTGAAGAAGAAGCTCAAGGAGAAGGCCTTCGCCCCCGGGGTGAACCGGGACGAGATCTACTCGGTCCAGGACACCCTCTCGCTCTCGCTCGAGGACTTCCTGGAGACGGCGATCGGCGGCCTTCAGGGCGTGGCCCCCGAGATCGAGCTGTAGTGCGGGTCGCCGGGGCGGGGGCCTAGCGTGGCGGCCGGGGCCGTCCACGTCGCCACGGGGTTCGCCATCGGGACCCACCTGCGATCCCTGCCGGGAGCGTTCCTGGCCGGGTTCGCGTCGCACGCCGTCTTCGACTCGATCCCGCACCACGACTACAGGACGCCCTCGCTGGTCCTAGTCGACCTGGCGGCCGGGGCGGCGGCCCTCGCGGCCATGGCCGCCCGCCACCGGAGGAGGGGAGGCAGGCTGGGACCCCCGCTGGCCGCAGCGGCGGGCGCGGGCCTTCCGGACGTCGAGAACGTGCTCTGGTGGCTGGGCTACGTCCGCAAGGAGGCCCGCCTGTACCCGACGCACGGCGGCCCCGTCCACCAGCTGGGGGCGAGCTTCCGGTTCACCGGGATCTACTACGCGCTGGCCGCCCTGGGGTCGTGGCTGGCCATGTCCCGGCGGCCCCGGAGGTAGGACCCGCTACCCGGCGCCGACCGGGGCCCGGTTCATCCTGCGGAGCTGCCGGAGCTCGGCGAGCCGCAGGGCCAGCCACAGCCCCCCGGCCATGGCCACCCACCCCTTCCACTGGTCGCCGCCCAGCGTCTCACGGAGTCGGTCACCCCGCTCGGCCGGAACCACGCGGATCACGGCCTGGGCGGGAACCACGTCGACCGGGCGGGCCCGCCTCTTCCTCCGTCGCCGGATCAGGTACCAGGCCGCCCCCCCGGCCACCCCACCTCCCACCAGGACCCCGGCGGCCCGCGTCACCCAGGTCGCGGGGGCGGGGAGACGCCGCTCCAGCTCCTGGATCTCCTCCTCCAGGCGCCGGCGGGTGTCCTCGCGCTCCCTCACCGCTTGAGCTGTTCCCTGGCCCATCCCACGTCCTCCTTCACCCTGCGCCTGATCCCCCCCGGGACCGTCGAGGCGCTCTTCATGCGGGCCATCCCGGCCGCCGCCGCCGCCCCGGCCACCAGGAGGAACGCGCCCGCCGTGACCAGCCAGGCCGCCCACCCCGGCATGACCCCCGACAGAGCCGAGGCCGCCGCGGTGCCCAGGTACACCAGCGCGATCAGGCCCAGCACGCCGGCGACCGCCAGGCCCGCGGCCCCCTTCACCCGCGCGGCCATGGCCTCCTTCAGCTCGAGCTTGGCGAGCTCGACCTCCTTGCGCACGAGGGTCGCCGAATCCAGCGCGATGCCCCTGAGCAGGTCGGCCGTGGATCGGTCGGCATGAGGCCTCGCGGCGTCCTCCGCCGCGGGGAGCGGGCCGTCGTCCCGGGTCTTCCTGGCCATACGACCACCACCTCCTCGCTCGTTCGGCTGACGAGGCTCCACATGCCCCTGCCGGGGCCGTGGGACCGAACAAGGTTACCCGGGTGCGTTCCCCGGGGGTCGGGGGAGGTAACCGCGCCGGCAGCCCCGTCGGCCCGGGTCGGCCGGGCTCAGTCGGAGATCCCGTCCCCGGGCCCGGGCCTCGATGCGGACCGCGCGGGGACCCCGGACCCCGTCGCCTCGGCCCGGCGGGAGCGGAGGCGCTTCACGACCCACCAGGCGATCAGGCCGGCCAGGACCACCGCCACGGCGACCGAGATCGGGGTGAAGTACGCCTCGACCCGCTCCCAGTTCTGGCCCAGGGCGAACCCCAGGGCGGTGAGGGCGACGTTCCAGGGGATGCACCCCAGGACGGTGTAGGCGGTGAACCGGCCGAACGGCATCCGGGCCACGCCGGCCGGGAGGCTGATGAACGTCCGGACCACCGGGAGCATCCGCGACACGAAGACGGCGGCCTGGCCGTGCTTCGCGAACCACACCTCGGCCCGGTCGATCTCGTGCGGCCGGATCAGGACGAAGCGCCCCCACCGCTCGATAAGGGGGCGTCCACCCCTGAGGCCGACCCAGTACGCCAGCCAGGAACCCACCAGGTTCCCCGCCGTCCCGGCCACCACGACCAGCGTGAAGCTGAGGGGTTCCCCGGCGCCCTGGACGAACGCGGCGCTGGCCAGGGCCCCCCCGAAGAGCATGGTCACCTCGGACGGGATCGGGATGCACGCCGACTCCAGCACCATGAGCAGGAACACGGCCAGGTAGCCGTAGTCGCGCACGGAGTGGACGATCCACTCCTTGATGGCGTCGACGATCTCGAACATGGGCGTTACCTCGGCGGGTCCGGGGTGGGGCTTGAAGGGTAGCATCGGGCCGGAGCGTTCCCGGCGGTCCGCCCCGGGGATGCTCCCTCCCGCGGGGATGTTGGTGGCGCCTGCTACCCTTCCGCCGGCGGGTCTTCTGCCGCCCGGGTCGTTGACACCCGCCCCTCCCACCGGTAAGGAGTGCGAGCACATCCCATGGCGAACAAGCTGGTGGTCGTCGAGTCGCCGACCAAGGCGAAGACGCTCGAGCGCTACCTCGGCCAGGGCTACACGGTCAGGGCATCGTACGGGCACATCCGCGACCTCCCCAGGAACAAGCTGGGCGTGGACACGGAGCGCGAGTTCGAGCCCGAGTACGTGGTCCCCGAGGAGAGCGAGAAGGCGGTCGCCGCGCTCCGGGCTGCCCACCGGAAGGCCGGGGGCCTCATCCTGGCCACCGACCTCGACCGGGAGGGGGAGGCCATCGCCTACCACGTCGCCTCGGTCCTCGACATCGACCCGGGCCAGGCCGAGCGGGTGACGTTCACGGAGATCACCCGCGACGCCGTGCTGGAGGCCTTCGCCAACCCGCGGCCCCTGGACCTCAAGCTGATCGAGGCCCAGCAGGCCCGCCGGATCCTCGACCGGCTGGTCGGCTACCGGCTCTCGCCGATCCTCTGGAAGAAGGTCCGCACGGGCCTGTCCGCGGGTCGGGTCCAGTCCGTGGCCCTCCGGCTGATCGTGGACCGGGAGCGCGAGATCCAGGCCTTCCAGGCCACGGAGTACTGGTCGATCGACGCCCGGCTCTCCCCGGACGGGGACGACGAGTCCTTCGTGTCCCGGGTGGTCCAGGTCGGGGACGACAAGGTGGCCGCCTCTCCGGACAAGCCGGGGATCACCCTGGGCACCGAGGAGGAGGCCCTGTCCCACGTCTCGAACCTCGAGGGCGCGGCGTACCGCGTCGCCGAGGTCCGGGAGAAGCAGGTCAAGCGCTCGCCGGCCCCCCCGTTCACGACCTCCACCCTCCAGCAGGAGGCCGCCCGGAAGCTGGGGTTCTCGTCCCGCAAGACGATGAGGGTCGCCCAGCAGCTCTACGAGGGCGTCGTCGTGCCGGGGGAGGGGCAGGTCGGGCTGATCACCTACATGAGGACCGACTCGGTGAACATCGCCGAGCAGGCCCTCCGCGAGCTGGCCGAGGTCGTCCGGGCCCAGTTCGGCCAGGAGTACGCCCTGAAGGAGCCTCGCCGGTACCGGAAGAAGCAGCGCGGGGCCCAGGAGGCCCACGAGGCCATCCGGCCCACCTCGGCCCGCCGGCTCCCCGAGGCGATCGAGGCCCACCTGGACCGCGACCAGGCCCGCCTGTACAGGCTGATCTGGCAGCGGGCCGTGGCCTCCCAGATGGCCGAGGCCCGCTTCGACCAGGTGTCGGTGGACGTCGCGGCCAGGCCCGAGCGGGCCGAGGCCCCGGCCTACCTCCTCCGGGCCACCGGGCAGACCCTCGTGTTCGACGGGTTCCGCCGGGTGTACTTCGAGGGCCGGGACGACACGCCGGACGAGGACGCCGAGGCCCGCCTCCCCCGCCTCACCGCCCAGCAGGCCCTCAGGCTGATCGAGCTGCTCCCCGAGCAGCACTTCACCCAGCCTCCCCCCCGGTTCTCGGAGGCCTCGCTGGTGAAGACGCTCGAGGAGCTCGGCATCGGCCGGCCCTCCACGTACGCTTCGATCATCTCGACCCTCCTCGACCGGGAGTACGTCCGCCTGGAGAGCCGGCGCTTCTACCCCGAGGACGTCGGCGTGGTGGTCTCCGACCTCCTGGTCGAGCACTTCCCCGAGATCGTGGACGTGGGCTTCACCGCCCGGATGGAGGACGAGCTCGA
>JACQTL010000093.1 GCA_016210805.1 Actinomycetota bacterium
GGTGGTGACGGCGATCGCGCCCTCGGCCATGAGCCCTGCGCAGACGAGCTGGAGGGCGCCGAGGATCGGGAGGGCCGTGGCACCCCGCAGTCCCCCGGCGACCATCGACGGGATCCCGAGCAGCAGCACGACGGCCGCGCAGGAGAGCAGCGACCGTACCGGGTTGACGAGCACGGCCAGCCGGACGAGCTCCCTCCAGCCCCCGCCCGGGGGCCGCCCACTCGCCGTCCGGAGGAGGGGCAGGAACTCGACCGTGTGTCCCCGGGACAGCAGGGTGGTGGTCAGCATCGCCTCGCCCGGGCGCCGGTGGGGGAGGAGGTGGAGGTAGCGCAGGACCTTGTCCCGACGGACGGCCAGGAGCCGTTCCCCGAGGCGCGGGATCCGCGCGCCCACCAGGAGCTCGACGGCGCGCCGCCGCAGGCGGGCGGCGAGCCGCTCGCCCGGGCTCCCCGGGCCGGGGACGGCGACGGCCGCGTCCGCCGCCACCAGCGACAGCACCAGCTCGGGGAGCACGCCGGCCGGCTGGGTGGGATCGGTCCAGACGACCGCGTCTCCCCGGGCCGCCCGGGTCACCTGGACCAGGGCCCTGCCGGGGTCCCGCGGCGAGCCGGTGAACAGGACCTCGTGGCTGAGGCCGGCGCCGTCCAGGGCGGCGGTCACCTCACGCCGCACGCCGTCGGCCTCCGGGTCCGCCGGGGAGCCCCTGACCACCACCGAGACATCGATCCGGGCGGTCATGGTCCCCGGCCCGGGGCTCGGGACCGGGCCCCGGGGCCCGGTCCACCGTGGTGTGCCACCGGAGGCGGGACGGCGGTGCCACGACCGCCCGGGGACGCTTCCGTCCCCCGGACGGCGGTCCGGCCGCGGGCGGAGCCTCCCGGCCCCGCCCGAGCGATCCGCCGCGCCGATGCCGCGCCAGCCGGACGGGCCGTCCCCGGGACGTGTCCCGGTGGCTCCCTCCGGCGGGCGCCCGCGCCCCCCGCGAGCGCGGGCTCGGGCGCGCGGCCCGGACCGCTCCCGGCCCCCCCGCCGGGACGACCGGGGGGCCGCCGCCCGCTTCCGGTGGTTCGTGGGGAGGAGGTGGGTTCCCTCATCCCCAGATCGACCCGACCGTGCGGTCCTCGGGGAACCCGGGCCCCTTCGAGCCCGTCCCCGGGGTTCCCGCGTCCGGTCCGGCCGTCCGGGAGGCCCGGTACCTGCGCAGGGCCACCCAGACGCCGATCGCCCAGACGATAGAGAGGAGGGTGGAGCCGAAGAAGAGAGCTTCGGCCACGCGCGGTTCCCCCTTCCGTCCGTCTCAGGGCCCCGCGCCGGCCGCCTAGACGCAAAGGGTAGGTCGTTCGAGGGACCCCCGTAAAGGGGATCCGGGCAACTCCCGCGACACGTTTCGATAGGCCGCGAAGCGGACTGTCGGAAGGGACGGAAGGGCGCGCCGAAGGCGCACCGGATCCGGGGGTGGCAGGGGGCGGAGCCCCTTGCGCTAGGCGTGCTCGTCGTGGTCGGGCTGGAGGCGGCGGAGGGCCTCCTCGGCCGCCGTGACGACCTCGGCCACGGGATCGCCCATGAAGGCCCGCTTGACGGCCTCGAAGGCCCGCGGGTCGCCCATCTCGCCGAGCAGCCGGACGGCCCGCGCCCTGATCCGCTCGTCCGGGTCGGAGAGCGTGCGGACGAGGCCCTCCACGGCGCGCGCGCCCCCGATCGTCCCGAGCGCCGCCACGGCCCGCATGCGCTGGGCCGGGTCCATCGAGGTCAGCCGCTCCAGGAACGCCTCCGGGCCGGCGATCCTGTCGAGGAGCTCGCCGACGGTCGGGCCGATCTCCGGGTCGCCCTGGTCCAGCACGTCGAGCAGGGGCTCCACGGCGGCCGAGCCCATCCGGGCCAGGAGCTCGGTGGCGGGACGGCGGAGGTCGGGGGAGGTGAGCACCTCGGCCAGCCTCCGGGCCACCGTCGGGGAGCTCCACCGGGTGAGCGCGTCGCTGGCCTCCTCCCGGACCCGGAGCTCCGGGTCCTTGAGGGCGCTCACCAGGAACGAGAGCACCGCGTCGTCGTCGACCACGCCGAGGGCCCGCACGGCCTCCACCCGGACCTCCGCGTCGGGGTCGTTCAGGGCCTTCCCGAGGGCCGGCACGGCGGCCGGGCTGCGGAGCCCGGACAGCGCCGCCGCCGCGATGCGGCGGACCGCGGGATGGGGGTCCTGGAGGGCGCCGATGGCGGCATGGCTGCACTCGAGCGTGCCGGCCCGGCCGGCCAGCTCCACCGCGAGGACCCGCTCGGCGTACTCGGGGGAGTCCACGTGCTCCAGGGCCAGCAGGGCGAGCTTCTCGACGCTCGTCCGCTCGAGCTGGGAGATCAGCTGGTCGCGCTGGCGGGCCGGGCACTGCCGGAGGGCCGACCAGACGATGGGGAGGTCCCTCTCGGGGAGCATGACCAGGTGGCGGATGGCGGCCGTCCACACCCGCTCGTCGTGGTCGCCGAGGGCCTTCAGCAGGAGCTGCGCGGCGTGCCTGCCCATGCCCTGGGGGAGGACCTCGACGGCCGTGGAGCGGACGTCGGGGTCGGGGTCGGTGAGGGCCTGGGCCAGGGAGGCCACGCGCTGCTCCAGCCCGGCTCGGCCCATGACCTGGATGGCCGTTGCCCGCACGGCCGGGGAGGAGTCCATCTCCAGCACGCTGTGAGCCACCTCGAGGGCGGCGGGGTCACCGGACTCGCCGAAGACCTCCAGCACCGCCATGCGCACGGGCCCCGAGGAGTCCGTCAGCGAGTCCCGGAGGTGGGGGAGGACGGCGCGGCCGGCCACCTGCCACAGGAGGCGTATGGCTTCCTGCCGTCGGGACGGGTCCACCTCGGCGACCAGGTCGACCAGGGCAGCGGCCTCCAGGCGGAACGAGGCCAGGGCCCCCATGAAGGCCGCCCTGGACTCGGCGGGGAGGTCCGCGGCGCGCTCGAGGACGTCCGGGGCGAGGTCGGAGAGGCCGAGCATCTCCGCGACCCTGGCCCCCAGCGAGGCCTGGTCGGCGTTCCCCGACCGGATGGCCTGCCGGGACCACCGCGTGATCGCGCTCCGGCTGACCTGGGAGAGTGCTAGCCGGGCCCGGTCGCGGACCGACTCGTCGGGGTCGTGGAGGACCCGGGCCAGGCCGGCGATCATGTCCACGTCGGCCTCGTCGGAGGGAGCCTCGGCCGATGGGATGCCCCGCTCGGCGTCGAGCCGCTCGGGGGGCCCGGTCCGCTCGATCTGCTCGAGCAGCTCGGAGGCCTGGTTGGCCGTGTACCGGACCTCCTCGATCGGATCCGTGTCCCGCCCGGCCAGGGCCAGGAGCGAGGGGCCGGACCCCTCCTCCAGGAGGAGGCGGGCGGCGCCGATCCGGCGGTCGTCCGGGAGGCCGAGGGCCTCGATCAGCCGCTCGCGGCCGATCGCGGCGGCCAGGGCCGAGAACCCGGCCCGCTCCGCGTGGATCGGCGAGGACTCCAGGGCCGCGACCGTGGCCAGGACCTGGGTCAGCTCGTGGTCGGGCAGGTCCCGGTCGGCCAGGAGGCCGGGCAGGGCTCCGAGGGTCGCCGCCTGGGTCAGCGGCCACCGGCGGGCCCCGACCAGCGGGAGGAGGTCGGGGATGAGCTCCTGGCCCCGGGCGGCGGCGAGCGCCACGGCCGCGGCCCGGACGTCGTCGATGGGGTCCTGGAGGGTCCTGCGGATGCGGTCGGCGGGCACGACGTCCGCCACGGGGACGAGCGCCTCGGCGGCCGCCCTGCGCACGTCGCGCTCGGGGTCTAGGAGGAGGGCCGACACGCGCTCGGCCTCCTCTGGACCGATCCCGCGCGCGGCCAGACGGTCCAGGGCGGCCCGGCGGTCCGAGACGACCGTGGACGACAGGGCGACGACGTCCCCCGAAGCCGGAGCCTCGGGGGTCATCGGTCCATCGGCCTCGGGCACGTCCCCTACCTCCGGCACCCGTGGCACCTGTGGCACCTCTGCCACCTCCGGCACCTCTGCCGTCTCTGCGACCTCCTCGACATCTGCCATCCCGACCTCGAAGGATCGGTCGTCGGGAACAGGGGCCTCATCGGCCGCCGCCGGCTCGTCCTCGATCGTCTCGTCGTCCCCCACCGGCTCGTCGGCGAGCTCGGCTTCGGCCACCTCGAGGGCGGCGGCCACCTCGGGGCCGGCCACCGCCGGCTCGGCGACGATCTCGTCCGTCTCGTCCTGCTCCGCGAAGTCCTGGGCCTCGTACGCGGCCGGGAACCCACTCGAGGATGCGGCGATCCCCTCGCCGGCCGGGGGCTCGGGTGCCACGGCCTCGTCGGCCGGTGGGGCGTGCTCCTGCGCCCCCGCCTCCTGGGCGAGAGCGTACTCGCCCTCGCCGGCCTCCGGCTCTGCGTCCGCCACCTCCGTCACCTCCGCCATCTCCGTCACCTCGGCGGCCTCTGTGGCCTCTGTGGCCTGCGTCACCTCGGCCACCTCGGCCACCTCGGCGGCCTGGGGCCAGGGCGAAGGGGCGGGGGCATCGGCGATCGACCTCTCCGGGAGGTCCGCTCCGGGCCCGGGGGTCATGCCGGCGTCCCGGACCATCTCCAGTGGGATCTCGAAGGTGGGCGCCGGCGGCTCCTCGTCGTCGGCCGCAGCGGCGGGGGGGAGCCCCTCCGCGTCCGTCGCGGACGGGGCTGCCGGCTCGGGAGCCGGCGAGGGAGAGGACCGCAGCGAGGCCATCACGGCGGGAGAGGGACCATCCTTTAGCCCGGCGCCGGAGGGCGCACCGTCGTCGAACTCGTAGCGGGGGGCCTCCGGCGGGGGCGGGACGTCCGCGAGGCCGGCCTCCTGCCGGGCCCCGGTCGGGGCGATCGCCCCGGGGCCCCGGTCCTCCTCGACCGGTTCCCGATCGGGGTCGAACCGCGCCGACGTGATCGCGTACCAGGAGGGCATGTAGGACTCGCGCTGGTGAGCCGGCACCTGGATACCGGGCAGGGGCCGCTCGGGGGGCTCGCTCTGCCCCGGCGCCGCGGGCTCCGACCGGGCCGGGGGAGCCTGCGGTTCAGCCTGCTGGATGGGAGGCGCCCCGCTGGGCATGGCGGATCCGGCGGAGACGACGGTCTCGACGGCCGGAGAGATCGAGGGGGTGGACCCTTCCGGGGGCTGCTGCGCCTCCTCCACCACCTCCACCTCCGCGGGGA
>JACQTL010000008.1 GCA_016210805.1 Actinomycetota bacterium
GGCGATGGCCAGGGCCCGCTCCAGCCGCTCCCCCGACGGAGGCCCCGCCGCGAGGAGCTCGGACAGCTCCACGCGCCGGCCCCCCTCCCGGAGGGCGTGGAGGACGGGGAGCGTGTAGACCCCCTCCTTCATGTCCACCCCGGGCTCCTTCCCGAGCTCCACCTCGGTTGCGGCCACGTCCATGATGTCGTCGGAGAGCTGGAAGGCCATGCCCAGGGCCTGACCGTAGTCCCCGAGGAGCTCGACGGCCTCCACGCTGGCCTCGGAGAGCATCCCCCCCAGACGGCACGAAGTGGACATCAGCTCGGCGGTCTTGCGCCGGATGACCTCCATGTAGGAGTCCTCGGTGACGTCGGTCCGGCCGGAGCTCTCCACCTCGCGGATCTGGCCGTCGCAGAGGACCGCGATCGTGCGGGCCAGGAGCCGGGAGACCTCCGTGCCCAGCTCGGCCGAGATCTCCGAGGCCCGGGCGAACAGGTAGTCGCCGGACAGGATGGCCACGGTGTTCCCCCACCTGGCGTTCACGGAGGGCGTGCGGCGGCGCGAGTCGGCCTCGTCGATCACGTCGTCGTGGTACAGCGTGGCCAGATGGGTGAGCTCGATGGCCACCGCCCCGGGGACCAGCCGGGGGTCGGTCGGGTCCCCGAACCGCCCGCCCAGCAGCACGAGCATCGGCCGGAACCTCTTCCCCCCGGCGGCCAGGAGGTACCGCGAGGTCTCGGAGAGCAGGTCCGAGCTGTCGGAGACGACCGACTTCTCCAGGGCCCTCTCCACCTCGTCGAGGCCGGCGCGGATCTCCCGCTCCAGCTCGGGGTCCGGCAACTCCAGCCCGTGAACGGCCGCCCTGGTCATCGGGGCCAAGCGTACCCGCGCCCGGTCGCGGTCACCATCGGAATATCGAAGCCGTCTCCAACAACCCGAACACGAGCCCCGGGAAGACCCCCAGGACCAGGGTGGCCACGGCCGGGACGGCCACGGTGAGGGCCGGGAGGGGGGACCGGTCGGGCTGGAGCTCCTCCTCCGGCTCCTTCATGTAGACGAGCACGATGACCCGGAGGTAGAAGAACGCCGCGACCACGCTGGCCAGCACGGCCACGATCACCACCCAGGTGTGGCCGGCGTCCACGGCCGCCCGGAACACCGACACCTTGGCCATGAACCCGGCCGTCGGGGGGATCCCGGCCAGCGAGAGGAGGAACAGCGAGAGGAGGGCGGCCAGGAGCGGGCTTCGGACCGCCAGACCCGCGTAGGAGGAGAGGGAGGTCCGCTCGTCGCCCGAGACCAGGAGGACCACGCCGAACGCGCCGACGATCATCAGGGCGTAGGCCACCAGGTAGAACGTGGCCGAGGCGATGCCCTCCTGGTTCGCCGCCATCACGCCGGTGAGGATGAAGCCGGCGTGGGCGATGCTCGAGTAGGCGAGCATGCGCTTGACGTCGGTCTGGGCGATGGCCAGCAGGCTCCCCACGACCATCGTCACGGCGGCCAGCACCCCGACGATCGGCGTCCAGTCCCAGGACAGGGGGAGGAAGGCCACGTTGAACACCCGGATCAGCGCGGCGAAGGCGGCCACCTTGGTGGCCGCCGACATGAACCCGACCACGGCGGTCGGGGCGCCCTGGTAGACGTCGGGCGTCCACATGTGGAACGGGACCGCGGCGACCTTGAACGAGAACCCCACGGCCAGGAGGGCCGCGGCGACCATGGCCAGGGGCAGCCCCTCGCTCGGCCCGGACAGGGCCCGGGCGATGCCGCCGATGCTCGTCGTCCCAGTGGCCCCGTAGGCCAGGGCCACCCCGTAGAGGAAGAAGGCCGAGGAGAACGCTCCCAGCAGGAAGTACTTCATCGAGGCCTCGCTGGCCGTCACCCGCCGCGAGAACCCGGCGAGCACGTAGAGGGAGAGCGACAGGATCTCCAGGGCCAGGAAGGTGAGGATCAGGTCGGAGGCCGCCGCGATGAGGGTCATGCCCGTGGTCGCGAACAGGAGGAGGGGGAAGAACTCGGGACGGCGCTCCCCGGCCCGGTCGAACTGGTGGTGGCCGTAGACGGCCCCGATCGCGGCGACGGCCAGGAGGACGCCTCGGATCAGCACCGCGAACCGGTCGGTGGCCACCATCCCGGCCAGCACCGTGGGCTCGCCATCCCACCCCCACAGCGCCACCGTGATCCCGGCGGCCCCGGCCACGATGAGGAGCGAGGCGATCAGGAGCACCCGCGAGGTGACCCTGGGGAGGGCGGCCTCGGCCAGCATGATGGCCATCCCGCCCCCGGCCAGCACGAGCTCCGGGGCCACCGGGAGGAAGTCGAGCTCGGGCGGGGAGATCTGGGCGATCACGGGGAGGCCCCGTGGGACACGGCGGCCGTGGCGGCGCCGGCGTCGCGGACGACCCTCGTGCTGCGCTCGACCGTCGGGTCGATCCGGTCGAGGAACGGCCGGGGGAACACGCCGATCAGCACGATCACCGCGATGATGGGGGCCAGGACGAGCCTCTCCCGGGCGGACAGGTCGCGGTGGCCCTCGTGCTCGGGAGGCGTGGCTCCGTGCATCATCCGCTGGTAGGACCACAGCAGGTAGATCGCCGCCAGCACGATGCCCACCGCGGCGATGGCCCCGAAGAGCCGGTTGGCCGTGAAGGCGCCCAGGATCACCAGGAACTCGCCGACGAAGTTGTTCAGGCCGGGGAGCCCGAGCGACGAGAGGGCCACGACCAGGAACGTTCCGGCCAGCACGGGGGTCACCCTCCCCAGGCCCCCGAGCTTCCCCAGGTCCCGGGTGTGGGTCCGCTCGTAGACCATGCCGACCAGGAGGAACAGGGCCCCCGTGGACAGGCCGTGGTTCAGCATCTGGAGGACCCCGCCGGACACGGCCTGCTGGTTGAACGCGAACGTTCCCAGCACCACGAACCCGAGGTGGGACACCGACGAGTACGCCACCAGGCGCTTCACGTCGGTCTGGATCAGGGCCACGATCCCCCCGTACACGATCCCGATCAGCGCCAGGATCGAGATCGCGTCCGCGAAGTAGGTCGACGCCTCGGGGAAGAGCGACAGGTTGAACCGGATCAGCCCGTAGGCGCCGACCTTAAGGAGGACCCCGGCCAGGATCACCGACCCGGCGGTGGGCGCCTCGACGTGGGCGTCGGGCAGCCACGTGTGCAGCGGGAACAGCGGCACCTTCACGGCGAAGGCCACGAAGAACGCAAGGAACAGCCACCGGGCCGTGACCGCGGGGAGCGACAGGCCGACCAGCTCCCGGAGGTCGAAGGTGGCCTGACCGAGCTCCGTCCCCGCCCTGAAGTAGAGGAACAGGATCCCCACGAACAGGAAGGCCGAGCCGAGCATCGTGTACAGGAAGAACTTCACGGCGGCGTAGACCCGGCGCTCGTAGCCCCAGCCCCCGATGATCAGGTACATCGGGAACAGGATCGCCTCGAAGAACAGGAAGAAGAGCAGCAGGTCGAGGGCGAGGAACGTCCCCAGGATCGCCGTCTCCAGGACGAGCATGGCGGCCATGAAGGCCCGGACCCTGTGCTCGACCTTCCAGGAGGCCAGCACCGCGAGGGGCATCAGGAACGTCGTGAGCAGGACCATGAACAGGCTGATCCCGTCGACGCCCATCACGTAGCGGAAGTTCAGCGAGTCGACCCAGGCGGCCTCCTCGACCATCTGGAACCCGCCCTCCGAGGCGTCGAACCCGACGAGGATCCCGACCGAGAGGGCGAACGTCGCCACGGCGGTCCCCAGGGCCACGAGGCGCGCGGACCGGTCGGCGATCCGGGGCACGGCCAGGAGGACGACCACCCCGGCCAGCGGGAGGAACGTGGTGAGGGTGAGCCAGGGCATCAGAGCCTCACCGCCACGTACAGGAGGATCGCGACCACGCCGAGCAGGAACGCGAGGGCATAGTTGCGGACGTAGCCCGTCTGGACCCGGCGGCCCGCCGCGGCCAGCGTGGCGAACAGGCGCCCCATGCCGTTCACGGCCCCGTCCACCACCCTCTGGTCCACGACGTAGGCGGAGAACGCCGAGACGGCCTTCCCCGGGGTGACCAGGACGGCGCCGTACGCGTCGTCGAGGTACCAGCCCCGCTCCAGGAACCGCTTGCCGCCGGCGAACCGGACCCGGAGGGCCGCCCAGTCGAACCGGCCGGACCCGTAGACGTACCAGGCCAGGGCGATGCCCAGGAGGGCCGTGGCCACCGAGATCGCGATCAGCGCCCACTCGGGGAGCCCTCCGTGAGCCTCGTGCGGCCCGCCGGACACCGGTTCCAGGAACCGGGGCAACAGGCCCCCGGTGGCCGTCAGGCCGAGGACGCCTCCCACCAGGGCCAGCCCCCCGAGGACGAGCATCGGGACGGTCATGGCGGGCGGGGACTCGTGAGGGCGATGCTCGTGGCGGGGCTCGCCGAAGAAGGCCAGGAAGGCCAGGCGGGACATGTACAGCGCGGTGAGGAAGGCCCCGGCCAGCGCGGCGATCCAGGCCAGGGTCCGGCCGGTCTCGTTGGCCACCGCGAGGATCTGGTCCTTGGCGAAGAACCCCGAGAAAGGAGGGATCCCCGAGATGGCCAGCCAGCCCAGGACGAAGGTGGCGAACGTGAGGGGCATGGCCCGGCGGAGCCCCCCCATCCTGGTGACGTCCGTCTCGTCGTGGAGCCCGTGCATGACGCTGCCGGCTCCCAGGAACATGACGGCCTTGAAGAACGCGTGGGCCACGAGCAGGAAGATCGCCGCGGCGTAGGCGCCCATCCCCGCGGCGAAGAACATGTACCCGAGCTGGCTGATCGTGGAATAGGCCAGCACGCGCTTGAAGTCGTCCTGGGCGAGAGCGGCCGTCCCCGCGTAGATGGCCGTGACCAGCCCGACGACGAGGACCACGGTGAGGGCCACGTCCGAGGCCTCGAAGATCGGGTGGGTCCGGACCACCAGGTACACGCCGGCCGTGACCATCGTGGCCGCGTGGATCAGCGCCGACACCGGCGTGGGGCCCTCCATCGCGTCGGGGAGCCAGGTGTGCAGCGGGACCTGCGCGGACTTCCCCACCGCCCCCGCGAACAGGAGGAGGGCCACGATCGTGGCCGTCGTCCCCGAGATCGCCCGATGGCCGAACACGTCGCCGAACCCCAGCGACCCGACGTGGACGAAGATCAGGGCGATCCCGATCAGCATCGCGGTGTCGCCGATCCGGGTGACGATGAAGGCCTTCTTGGCCGCGTCGGCCGCGGCCGGCCGTTCGAACCAGAACCCGATCAGCAGGTACGAGCAGAGCCCCACGCCCTCCCAGCCCACGAACATCAGCAGGAAGTTGTCCGCCAGGACCAGCGTGAGCATGAAGAACACGAACAGGTTCAGGTAGGCGAAGAACCGTGCGTAGCGGGGGTCCCCGTGCATGTAGCCGACCGAGTAGACGTGGATCAGCGCGCCGACCCCCGACACCGTGAGGGCCATCACGACGGACAGCGGGTCCACCCGGAGCTGCACGGGCACCTCGAACGACCCGGACGCGATCCACCGGTACACCTCGACCAGGTGCGTCCGCTCCTCGGCGCCGAAGGCCAGGAGGTCGACCAGCACCAGCACCGACACCGCGAACGACCCCGCCACGGTGGCCACCCCCAGCC
>JACQTL010000100.1 GCA_016210805.1 Actinomycetota bacterium
CGGACCTGGTGATCATGGACTCCCGGGTCAGGGAGGGCGGGGGGGTCCAGGCCACCCTGTCGATCCGCGAGCTCCTCCCCGACACGCGGGTCCTGATGCTGTCGTCGTTCCCGGAGGACGACACTCTCTACGCGGCCATCGTCGCCGGCGCCTCCGGGTTCCTCCTGAAGCACGTGAAGGCGGACGAGCTGGTCCGGGCGGTGCGCGGCATCTTCGAGGGCCAGAGCCTCATGGACCCCGCCGTCACCACCGCGGTCCTCCGCCGGATCCGGGAGGGCGGACCGGCCAGGGACGAGAAGCTGGCCCGGCTCTCCGAGCGCGAGGAGGACATCCTCGGCCACATCGCCCGCGGCGAGACCAACGCCGAGATCGCCCGGACCCTGCACTACTCCGAGCGGGCCGTCAAGAAGGCCGTCACCCGCATCCTCGCCAAGCTCGAGGTCCGCCGCCGCAGCGAAGCCGCCGCCTACTACGCCTCCCACACACAGCCCAAGCCCCGCTCGACGTAGTACCCGCAACCAACCGACCGGCGGCATGCCCGGTGGTCACGCTCCTATGGCGCCCTCCGGACCTCTCGAGGGCGCGCACACGGTCGGGGCTCCGGCGTCGCGGGGGGCGCTTCGCTCCATGCTCCGGCTCCGCTATCGCTCCGCCTCCGCATGAGCCCCCGCTCTGCCGGACCCCTCCCGCGCGCCCGGCACCGGGTGTGCGTGGCCGGCGCACGGGCGCGGTCCCTCGTCCGACGCTCGGGCGGTGCGGGCGCGCCGGCGCTGGCGGGCGGGAGGGTCCCGTGGAGCACGTTGAACGGACCGCCACCTCTCATCTCTCCCGCCGCCTCCTCAACGTGCGGGAACGGGTCGGGGCCCGTCCGCCATGAAGCCGGAGCGCGCCTCGGGGGCTGGACCACCTGGGCGAGGGGGGGTCAGGTGTCCAGGAGGCGGGTGGCGTAGCGCTCGGGGTCGAAGGGGGCTAGGTCGGCGATGGACTCGCCGGTGCCGATGAAGGCTATGGGGATGCCGAGCTCCCGGCGGACGGCCAGGGCGATGCCCCCCCGGGCGGCGCCGTCCATCTTGGCCAGCACGACGCCCGACACGTCCACGGCCTCGGTGAACGCCCGGGCCTGGGCGATCCCGTTCTGGCCGGTGGTCGCGTCGAGGACCAGCAGGACCTCCTCGACGTCGCCGGCGGCCTTCTCCAGGACGCGCCTGACCTTGCGGAGCTCGTCCATGAGGGGCCGGCGGGTGTGCAGCCTCCCCGCGGTGTCCACGATGAGGACCGCCGCCCCCCGGGCCCGGGCGGCCTGGACCGCGTCGAAGGCCACGGCTCCGGGGTCGGCGCCCCGGGCCTGGGCCACGAGGTGCACGTCGGCCCGCTGGGCCCAGACGCCGAGCTGCTCGGCCGCGGCCGCCCGGAAAGTGTCGCTGTTGGCCAGGAAGACCTGCCGGCCGGGGCCGGCCAGGCGGTGGGCGAGCTTGCCGATCGTCGTGGTCTTGCCGGCCCCGTTCACCCCGACGACCATGACCACCCCGAGCTCCCCGGCCGGGAGGCGGAGCTCGTGCGGCGGCCCGGCGATCCGGACGATCTCGGCGCGGAGCAGCTCGGCCGGGTCCTCCTCCGGGCGGAGGCGTTCCCGGACGCCGGCCACCAGCTCGGCCGAGGCCGCCGGGCCGACGTCGGCCCGGATCAGGGCCTCCTCCAGCCCCCGCCAGTCCTCGTCGGAGGGGGCGCGGCCACCGAGGAGGGCCCGGACCCTGGCCCCCAGGCCCCTGGCCGGCGGGGCGACGACCTCCCCGACCGGGGGTGCCGGCGTGGCCACCCCCGACGGGACCGGCCTACCCCGGCGCCGCCGGAGCAGGAGCAGGACGCCGGCCGCGACGAGGAACGAGGCGGCGCCCAGGACCACGAGGAGGGTCGCGTTCTCGATGCCGAGAAGTTACCGGACGGTGTCGGCCTCGGGAACCCGGACCACCCGATCGCCCCGGCCGGCCTCCTCGTCGCGCTCGAAGCGCTGGGAGATGACCGTGGAGGACCCGTCCCGGGACATCGAGACCCCGTAGAGGATGTCGGCGGCCTCCATCGTCCGCTTCTGGTGGGAGACCACCAGGACCTGGGAGGTCTCGGCGAACCCCTTGACCAGCTGGATGAACCGCCCGAGGTTCACGTCGTCGAGGGCCGGCTCGACCTCGTCGAGCAGGTAGAAGGGGCTCGGCCGGGCCCGGAAGATCGCGAACAGGTAGGCCAGCGCGGTGAGGGCCCGCTCCCCGCCCGACAGGAGCGAGATGCGCTTCACGCGCTTGCGGCCGGGACGGGCCTCGACCTCGATCCCGGTGGCCAGCAGGTCGCCGGGGTCGGTCAGCGTGAGCTTCCCCTCGCCGCCCGGGAACAGCTCCCCGAACAGGCCGGAGAAGGCCGCGGCCACGTCGGCGAAGGCCGCGTCGAACAGGGAGACGATCTCCCGGTCCACCTCCTCGACGACCTCCAGCAGGTCGCGGCGGGCCTTCCTGACGTCGTCGAGCTCGCGGGCCAGGAAGTCGTGCCGCTCCTGGAGGGCCTCGTACTCCCCGCCGGCCAGCAGGTTGACCCGGCCGAGGAGGGCCAGCCGCCGGCCGACCAGCTCGGCCCGCTTCTCCAGGGACTCCGGCGTGGCGTCGGGCTCCAGCGCGGAGAGGGCCTCGGCGGGGTCCTTACCGTGGCCGTCGCGGAGGAGCCTCTCGGCCTCCCCGATCCTCCGCTCGATGTCGGCCCGGAGGCGATCCTCCTGCTCGTACTCCTCCCGGAGCCGCTCGAGGAGCGCCGCGGCGTCCCGCCACCCGGTGTTGGCCTCGGCCTCCCGGTCGGCGGCCTCCCGGTCTGCGGAGGCCACCTCCTCCCGCTCCGCCGTCGCGGCGGCCAGGGCCTCCTCGGCGTCGCGGAGTCGCGCTTCGGCGGCGGCCCGGTCGGCCTCGGCCCTAAAGAGGGCGGCGCGGAGCACCTCCGGATCGTCCGCGGCGAGCATGCGCCGCTCCCGCTGCACCCGCTCCAGGGCCGCCTCCAGCCGGGCCCGGTCCCGGCGGAGGGTCTCCACCTCCACGCGGTGGCCGACGGGATGCTCGGGGACGGACGGCAAGGAGGGGGGCTCCGGCTGGGCGGGCTGCTCGGCGTGGGCGGCCAGGCCGGCCCGCCACGCCGTGGCGGCGTCCTCCAGGGCCGACAGCCGCTCCGTGAGGACCTCCTCCTCCTTGCGAGCCGAGGCCAGCTCGGTGGAGATCCCGGCCATCCGGTCGGCGGCGGCCGTGATGTCGGCGTCGATGCGGGCGATGGCCTCCCCGACCTCTGCGCCCTCGGCCCTGACCGCGTCGAGGCGGGCCCGCTTGGGCTTCAGCGCGGAGCGCACCGCGGCCACCTCGTGTGCCGCCGCGGCCAGCTCCCGCTTCACGGCCTCGGCCCGCGCGTCCGTCTCGGCCGCGGTCCGGATCACCAGGGGGCCGACCAGGACCCCGGCCGGCGTGACGAACGAGGCGCCGGGGTGGTCCCGATGCTTCCGGGCCGCCTCGGCCACGTCGGCGGCCAGGTACACCCGGCGGAACAGCGTGGCCACCAGTCCCCGGACCCGATCGTCCGCGGTCACCGCGTCCAGCAGGGGGCGTTCGCCGGGGACCTTCACGGGGGCCGGGGGCTCCGCGGTCAGGGCCAGGGTCGCGCCGTCGGCCGACGGCGCGTCGGCCAGGGCCCGGTCCAGGGCCTCGTAGATCACCGCGTCGGCCAGGGCTCCCAGGGCGGCGGCCAGGGCCCGCTCCAGCCCGGGCTCCGCCCGGACCAGGTCGCGGAGGAGCCCCACCGCCCGGCCGGCGTGACCCTCCAGGAACCGGGATCCCGGCGTCTCCCTCAGGTCGCGGCCCCGGGCCTCGAGCAGCTCCCGCCGGCCCTCGTGCTCCCGGAGGGCCTCCTCCAGGCCGGCCACCTCCGCGGCCAGGGCGTGGCGCTCGGCCTCCAGGGCGTGGTGGCGGTCGGTTAGTGGCGTCGACCCGGCGTCCAGCCGCTCCACCTCCGCCTCCAGGACCTCGTGCTCGGCTTCCGCCGCACGGATCCGGTCCCGGATCTCGGCCAGGCCGGACTCCAGGCGCTCCCGCTCCCGCTCGTACGCGTCGAGGGAGCGGCGGAGGGTCTCCACCTCGGCCCGGTAGGCGATGGCCTCCTCGGCCAGGCGGCGGCGCTCGTCCTCGACCTCCCGGCGGACCCGCTCGGCTTCCCGGAACTCGCGCTCCGCGGCCTCGAGGTCCCGCTCCCGCTCGACCAGGGCCGACGAGGTCTCCTCGATGGCGGCCTGGAGCCGCCGGACCTCCTCGTCGAGCTGGTCGAGCCGGGCCGTGCGCGCCGACTCTGCGGCCAGGCGGGACCGGGCGTCCGCCTCGGCCTCCACGGACCCCCGGAGGGCGGCCTCCGCCGTCGACCTGGCGGCCTGGGCCTCCCGGAGCCGGGCGTCCGCGCCGGCCAGCCGGTCTGCCGCGGCGCGCCGGGCCGCGTCGAGCTCGGCCATGCCGGCGTCGAGCTCGCCGATCCGCGCCTTGGCCTCGCGCCTCTTGGCCAGGCCCTCCTCCCACCCGGCCATCCGCCGGTCGCGGTCGGCGAGCAGGGTCCTGAGCCGGGCGGCCTGGACCTTCCAGGCCAGCTCGGCGGCCTCCGCGGTGAAGGCCTCGTGCCGCCTGGCCACCTCGGCCTGCTGCTTGAGGGGCTTGAGCTGGCGGCGGAGCTCGCCCAGCACGTCCTGGAGCCGGAGGAGGTCCTGCTCGAGGCCGGCCAGCTTCCGCTGGGCCCGCTCCTTCCGCCGCTTGTGCTTGGAGATCCCCGCGGCCTCCTCGATATACTGCCGGCGCTCCTCGGGGCGGGCGGTGAGGACGTCGTCGAGCTGCCCCTGCCCGACCACCGTGTGCAGCGCGCGGCCGATGCCGGTCTCGGCGAGGAGCTCCTGGATGTCGAGGAGCCGGACGGCCGGCCCGCCGATCCGGTACTCGCTCTCGCCCGAGCGGAAGATGGCCCGGCTGATCTCGATCTCGGTGAGGGGGACGGGGATCAGGCCGGAGGAGTTGTCGATCACCAGCTTGACCTCGGCCATGCCCAGGGCCGGGCGGGACGGGCTCCCGGCGAAGATGACGTCGGCCATCTGGGTGCCCCGCAGGGCCCGGGGGCCCTGCTCGCCGAGCACCCACGAGATCGCGTCGACCAGGTTCGACTTCCCCGACCCGTTCGGGCCGACGATCACGC
>JACQTL010000101.1 GCA_016210805.1 Actinomycetota bacterium
CCACCGGTGTGGCCGACAGGAGACCGCTCGTCTACGCGGCGATCGTGGCCGTCCTGGCCGTGGTGATGATCGGCGGGGTCCTGGTGGCCACCCGGGGGTCCAAGCCGCCTCCCGGGACGGCCGCCGGGGAGGTTTTCCTGGAGTCGTCCGGCTTCCCCGGGAACGACCCCTTCACCGAGAACGTGGACACGAACACGGCTCCGCCCCCGGTACGCCTGGTGAGCTCGTCGTCGCCCGGCGCGACCACGCCGAGCCCGACCACCACGCCGAGCCCGACCACCACGCCGAGCCCGTCCACCTCGCCGAGCCCGGACACGCCGAGCCCGACCACATCGCCGTCCTCCCCGGGGGCCGTCGGCGTGCGGAGCGTGGAGGGCGCGGCCCCCGGCCTGTACGGGGGAACCCGCGACGAGTCTGCCTGCGACGCCGCACGCCTGGTGGAGTTCCTTCGCTCCGACCCCGCCAAGGCGGCGGCATGGGCCGGCGTGCAGGGGATCGTCCCCGAGGCCATCCCCGAGTTCGTCGCGAGCCTGACGCCCCTCGTCCTCAGGGCCGACACGAGGGTCACGAACCACGGCTACCGCGACGGCCGGGCCACGCCGATCCAGTCGGTCCTCCAGGCCGGGACGGCCGTGCTGGTCGACGCCCTCGGCCAGCCCCGGGTCAAGTGCGGGTGCGGGAACCCGCTGGCCCCGCCGGTGCCCCAGTCCCAGGGCGTGACCTACACCGGCGACCCGTGGCCTGGCTTCCAGCCCGGCGGCGTGATCGTGGTGGTGAACACAGTGCAGGTCCAGGTCTCCGTCTTCGTGGTGGTGGACCTGAAGGGCTCGGGCTACTTCACCCGCCCGGCCGGCGCTCCCGCTCCGGGAGCCGCCCCGGCCGACGGTGAGATCCTGATCGACCGGTTCTGCGACATGTTCCCGGAGGACTGCCGGCCTCCCTCGCTGGCCCCCGAGGGCGGCCAGCCCACGACGCGTCCGGGTGAGCCCACCCTGGGGACCGGCGACGTCCAGATCACCCTGCGATGGAGCACCACCGCCGACCTGGACCTCGCCGTGATCGACCCCGCCGGAGAGACGACCGGCTATGCCAACCCGACATCCTCGTCGGGGGGCAGCCTGGACGTCGACTCCAACGCGGGCTGCAACGACCCCACCACCACCCCGGTGGAGAACGTCTTCTGGCCTCCCGGCCAGAGCCCCGACGGCACCTACACGATCGTCGTGACGTACTTCAGGGAGTGCCCCGGGGGAGCCGGGCCGCAGGCCTTCGAGCTGACCGTGCTGATGGGAGGGGTCCCCGTGGCCGTGCAGCCCATGGTGGCCGTCCCGGGCGCCACCTTCAGCGTCCTGGGCCCCGCCGGCGGGGCGGAGGCGGACGTGATGGCCACGTTCGCGGAGGCCGGGACCCTCAACCCGGGCGAGGAGTTCAGCGGCACCGTCACCAAGGAGGGGCCGCTGCCCGTGGCCGGGCCGCCGGGAGCCCCTCACACCTTCAGCGCGCTCGGCACGGACCCCGGGGCGGTCAACCTGAGATGGCTGTGGGCCTTCGACGACACGTACGCGATCACCGACGGATACGAGCTCACCGTCCAGCCTGGCGGGGAGACCTTCGTCCTCCCCAGGGAGCTCACGGAGCTGACGATCCCCGGTCTCGAGCCGGGCGCCGAGTACACGTTCACGGTCGTGGCCTACAACGAGTACGGGAAGAGCCCGCCGGCCACGGTCACCGAGAAGGCCGGGGCCGAGCCGGAGTCGCCTCCCGAGGAGGAGCCGCCGGCTCCCCCGGCCGAGGAGCCGGAAACCCTGGAGCAATACTGCGACCGGATGTACCCGCCGCCGCCGGCGTTCCCGGCCGAGAACCCCCAGTGGACGCTCTGCATGCACGACCCGACGTCTTCCGATGCCATCGACCCCGGGTCGCTCCCCATCCCGGTCCCGGCGCCGGAAGAGGCCTGAGGGGTGGCCGGGCTGCCCCCTCCGCCACGGTGGTTCATCCCGGCGATCGGCCTGGTGGTGGCCGTCGCCGCGGTGCTGGCCGTCGTCCGGATGGGGGGCGGGGATGCTGCGCCGGTCGCGGCGTCATCGCCCTCGCAGCCATCGGTGAGTCCGACGGGGGCGACCACCACCCCGACGCCTTCGCCGACCGCTCCGGCGACCACATCGGCGCCCCCGAGCCCTTCGCCCGAGCCCACGGAGCCCGCCGGCGTGGCGCTCGGCGCGTCGTGCTCGAACGACCGCGAGGGGTACGGGATCGACTACCCCGCCGGGTGGTTCACACCCACGCAGCCGGCCTGGGTGTGCCAGCTGTTCGACCCTGAGCCCTTCGTGGTCGAGCCGAACACCGAGCCCCCCATCGTCGCGGTGACCGTCTACGTGGACGGCCATCGACGGGCCAAGCTGCTCGCCGCTCTCACCGACCCGGCCCTCTACCGGGTCATCTCGACGAGCGAGGGGACGTTCGCCGACGCCGGGCGGCCCGGGACGGTGGTCGAGACCGAGCAGGTCGAGGACCTCCTGTGGCCCGCGGGGACCCTCTCGTTCTCGGTGCTGGTGGACCGGGTGGACACGACGATCGTCGTCACCACCAGCGACCTGGCCGGCTCGGACTACGAGGCCAACAAGCAGCTGGTCCTGGCCATGGCCCGGAGCCTCCGCATCGCCGGCTGAACGGGCCGCGGCCGGCTCCCGGGGCTCCCCGGAACCGTGACTTCACCAGGAACGGCGGGCGCGAACGGTACACTCCCGCGATGGCCGAGGTCGCACCGGGCGTCCGCCTGCTGACGGGCGGGGTCGTGAACTTCTACCTGGTGGAGGAGGGCGGGAGGTTCGCCGTCGTCGACGCTGGCGCGCCGAAAGACTGGGCGCTGCTCGTGCGGGCGCTGGAACGGCTGGGGACCGGCCTGGAGGCCGTGGCCACCATCCTGCTCACACACGCTCACTCCGACCACACGGGGTTCGCCGAGCGGGCCAGGACGGAGGGCGGGGCAACCGTGCGCGTCCACGAGGCCGACGCCGAGACGGCCCGGACCGGGAAGGTCCCCAGGAACGACGGGAGGATGACCGCGTACCTGTTGAAGGGCCGGTTCTACAGGACGGCCTTCTCGCTCCTCCGCCGCGGCGCCGGGAGGATCGTGCCGATCCACGAGGTCGCCACGTTCGCCGACGGAGAGACGCTGGACGTCCCCGGCAGGCCCCGCGCGATCCACGCCCCGGGCCACACCGCGGGGGCGTGCGCGCTCTTCCTGGAGGAGCGGAGCGCCCTCGTCACCGGCGACGTCGTGGTGACCACGAACCCGCTCACCGGCAGGGCCGGGCCCCAGATCATGCCCTCGGGGTTCAACCGGGACACGGGGATGGCCCTGGAGTCGCTGGGGCGCATCGAGGAGATCGCCGCCGACGTCCTGCTCCCTGGCCACGGTGAGCCCTGGAGGGAGGGTCCCCGGGAGGCCGTCCGCAGGGCCCGCGAGGCCGGCCCCTCCTAGCGAACCGGCGGAGCCCGGCGCCCCTCACACCTCGCAGTAGTCGACGCCGCGGTCGATCCAGCCGCCCGCCCCGTCCGAGGCGTAGCGCTGCACCGCGAGCACGCGGCCGTCGCGGACCAGGCGGACCAGCCGGGGGAGGGCCTCCGGGTAGCCGGCCCGCTCGAGCACGTCTCGTGGGAGGACCTCAATGGCCTGCGCCGGGATGTCCTCGCGAGCCAGCTCGACCGGATCGCCGACCACCCCGGGGGGCGTGCCGCCCTCGAAGTCCTCCAGGTAGTCGGGATGGGTTCCAGTGGGATGCTCGCAGTCCGGGCGGTCCTGTACCCACAGCCCGTCGGGGTCGACCACCTCGAGCCCCACCCAGGGCCCGTCGTCGGCCGGGTAGTCGTTCGGGGCCACGCAGATCAGCTCCCAGGCCCCCGGCCCCTCCTCCGCCACGGCCTCCGCAACGCCGGGACCCACGTCCTGGACGTTCCCGATCTGGCCGGCCTGACGGTGATACACATACACGGGTCCCGTGCGGCGGTTGTCGATCCGGAGGTGGACCCCGTCGGGCCGCGGCCTCACCGAGCCCGTGGCCACCCGGGTCCCGTCCGGCTCGCAGATCACCTCGGCCACCTCGCTGGCACTCGTCCCCGAGCCGGTCACCCGGGCGCACGCCGCGAGCGCGATGGGCAGGAGGAGCAGCAACCGGCCGACCCGATCCATGACCGGCTTCGACGCCGCACGCCGGGCGAAGGTTCCCATCGCCGGTCCCTCGGCTTGATCGAGTGAAGCAGTCGCCTCCCCAATGAAGCCGATCCCGGATGCGGGATCGAACCTCGGCGGTGCGCTCTCCGTATCCCCCACGTCATCGGATCAGGGCCAGGTGAGCCCGGAAGGAGGCGGAGGCGATGCGCATGCGGATGCTGGCGGCGGTGCTCGGCGCCGCGATGCTGCTCGTGGCGTGCGGAGGAGGCGGCGGCGAGCTCGATGTCGAGATGCGCAAGCTCAACGACTCGGGGCAGAGTGGAACGGCGACCCTCACCGAGGAGGACGGGCAGACCCGGGTCGTCCTGGACCTGGCCGACTCGCCGGCCGGTCCGCAGCCCGCGCACATCCACCCCGGGACGTGCGACGAGCTCGATCCGCAGCCG
Source organism: Actinomycetota bacterium (assembly GCA_016210805.1). Taxonomy (GTDB): domain Bacteria; phylum Actinomycetota; class UBA4738; order UBA4738; genus JACQTL01. Next base: position 4,621 of record JACQTL010000101.1, read on the forward strand.
GCGTACCCTCTGAACAACGTCGAGAACGGGAGCTCGGACACCACGGTGAACGTGTCGCTCGAGGAGCTCCGGGACGGGGAGTTCGCCATCAACGTCCACCTGTCGGGTGAGGAGGTCCAGACCTACGTCGCCTGCGGCGAGATCGCCTGACCGCCGACCGGGGGTCGGGGCCGGGTGGGGATGAGGGCCGGGCGACGGGCGCTCCGCACCGAGGCGGACCTCCGCTCGGCGTACGCGGAGCACGGCGGAGAGCTGTACGGGTTCGCGCTCCGGTCGCTGGAGGACCGCGAGCTGGCGGAGGAGGTGGTACAGGAGACCTTCCTCCGAGCCTGGCGTGCCGGGTCCCGGTTCGATCCCGAGATCGGGTCGCTCCGGACGTGGCTCTTCGCCATCGCCCGCAACGTCGTCATCGACCAGGCCCGGGCCCGCGCTCGAGTGGCCCCGGTCGAGCGGGCGGAGTTCCCCGGGGAGCCGGACGCGGTCGAGCGGGCCCTGGTGGCCTGGCAGGTCGAGGAAGCCCTCCGGCGCCTCGCTCCCGACCACCGGAGGGTGCTGGTGGAGACGTACTATCGCGGCCGCCCGTACGCGGAGGTCGCGGCGGAGCTCGGGATCCCGGAGGGGACGGTCAAGAGCCGCGTGTACTACGCGCTCCGGTCGCTCCGCCTGGCCCTCGAGGAGATGGGGTGGACCGATGAGGGATGAGGCCTGCCGGCGATGGCGCCCCTCGCTCGGCGCGTACGTGCTCGGACAGCTCGGGGAGGACGAACGGATCGCGGTCCAGGCTCACCTCGACGCCTGCTCGGGATGCCGGGCAGAAGCCGCCGAGCTCGGCACGGTCGCGAGGCTCCTCCCGTCGGCCGATCCGTCCCGGATCGAGCGGGCCCCGGCCCCCCGTCCCGACCTGGCCGACCGGGTGCTCGACCGCGTGGGCCAGGCCCGGCGGGAGCGGACCCGGGGGTGGCTCCCCCGCGCGGCCGCCACCGCGGCCGCCGTGCTGGCCTTCGCGGCCGGGCTGTTCCTCGGGCTCCGCGGCGACGACGCCGGCGAGCGGGTCACGTTCGGCGTGGCACCGGCCGGGGTGACCGCCGAGGGGCGGGTCCGGGACCTGGCCTGGGGGACCGAGATCGAGATCCGGGTGGCCGGGCTCGAAGCCGGCGAGCGGTACGCCGTGTGGCTGGAGGAGCCCGGCGGCGATCGGGTCCCCGCCGGGACGTTCCGAGCCGTCTCCGGCAGGGAGATCACCGTGACCCTCGCCGCCGGCCTCCCTCGCGGGTCGGCCGTGGCCCTCGGCGTCAGCGACGAGGAAGGCGCCACCGTCCTGCTGGCCTCGCTGGTTTGAGAGACGCCGGCGCTCGGTGGCGTCTGGGGCTAGGGGCACGTCCCCGCGCGGAGCTGGGCGGTCGTGGGCGGGTCGATGGCCAGGAGCTCGGGCCCGGTGACCGCGTGGTAGCCGCGTCGCGCGATGAGGTCGAGGATCTCGGGCAGGGCCCTGAGGGTGGTGCCGCGGTTCTCGTGGAGGAGGACGATCGCCCCCGGGCGGATCCCAGCGGCCACGTTGGCCACGATCTCCTCGGGCGGGATGCCCCGGGAGTCCATGCTGTCGACGCTCCACAGGATCTGGAGCATGCCGTGGTCGCGGACGGACGTGTCGACGGAGGCGTCGCGTGCCCCGTACGGTGGCCGGAACAGCGTGACCTCGCCCCCGGACGCGTCGGCGATGGCATCCCGGGCCCCACCGATCTGGCGAGCGAGCTCCTTCCCTGTGGTGCCGGGTAGCGCGACGTGGTCGAAGGTGTGGTTCCCGACGGCGTGGCGGCGGCGCTGCCTCCTGGGGATCCAGTCGTATGCGGGCCAGGCCTCGATCTGGCGGGCGACCAGGAAGAACGTGGCCCGTGCTCCATGCCGTCGGAGCACGTTCAGGGTCCGGGCGGTGAGCGGCCCGGGGCCGTCGTCGAAGGTCAGCGCCACCACCGGCTCCCGCCCGCCCCCACAACGCACCGGCTCCCCGAGACCGATGAGGCGGTCCACGGCGGCGCGGGCCCGGGCGGGAGGGACGACGGGGCCACCGGAGCGCGCGCCGTGGCCTCCAGGTTCCCCTGCCGTCGAGGACGCCGGCTGCGTCGCCGGCCCGAGCCCGGCGACCAGGGCGATCGAGACGGCCGTGCCGAGCAGGAGGAGCGCCACGAACCGGCGGCGCGCCACCCGCCTCGCCCGCTTTCGTTCGCGGGAGCGATGACCGCTGTGCCTCCCGACCGGAGGTCCCGGCCGGGCTGAGGAACGACGAGTCGCCGGCCCACCGGAGCGGCGGGAGGAGCGGGCGGGGGGCCGAACCGCACGCGACGGAGGCGCGGTCCTGGGCGGCGGCATCGGGAAGCCCCGATGCTAACCTCCCGAGCGGCTCGAACCCAGCATCTGCCCCGATCCGATCCGACTGCACTACTCGATGGAAGGAGGGCGCGTGTGCGGCCGCCCCTCCGCCTCAGGGACCTCCCGGTTCCTCCTCCGGACCTGGATCGATGTTCTGGTTCAGGCGGAACAGGTTCGTCGGGTCGTACCGGCGCTTGACCTCGACCAGGC
>JACQTL010000091.1 GCA_016210805.1 Actinomycetota bacterium
CGGGTGTTCTACACCGGGGCCTACAAGCCCCCCCGGGAGTTCAACTGGGTGGTCGGGGTGATCCTCTTGTTCCTCACGCTGGGCCTGTCGTTCACCGGCTACCTGCTGCCCTGGGACCAGCTGGCCTTCTGGGCCGTGACGATCGCCGAGGGGATCTCGGGCAACTCCCCGCTGATCTCGTCCCAGGCCAAGTTCATCCTCCTGGGAGGGGTGGAGGTCGGGCCCAACACGCTGCTCCGGTGGTACGTGCTGCACGTCCTGGCGTTGCCCTTCGTACTGGTGCTGTTCCTGGCGGTCCACTTCTGGCGGATCCGCAAGGACGGCGGGATCTCCGGTCCCCTGTAGGCGATAGGGTGTGAGGTAGGGATGTCCACGCGCGAAGAGACCCCCCTCGACCAGCCGACGTTCGACCGGGTCCTTGCGGAGGAGCTGGCCAAGGGGACCAGCCAGCGGGTGGCGGAGGGCCGGGCCCGGTCCGCCGCGGTCCGGGCCTACCGGAAGGAGCACGGGGAGCCCGAGCGGGCCGCGAAGCCGGCGGCCGAGCGCGAGCACGCCGCCGCTCCGGCCGGAGCGGCCACAGCGGCCACCCCCGCGGCTCCCGCGGCCGCGGCGGCGCCCGTGGCCGCCGGGGTCCCGGCCCCCACCGTGGCCGCGCCGTCGGCGGCCGTCCGCACCGCCCCCCCGCCCACCGGAGCCGTGCCCAGCCCCAAGCCCGGAGCTCCCGACAAGCACCGGCTCCTGGCCCTGGTCGCGCCGGAGGGGATCCAGCGGGTGGAGCGCGAGCAGGGGGACCGCATCAACACCTGGCCGCACCTCATGATCGAGGAGTTCATCTCGCTGCTCGTGATGTCGGCCGGGCTCATCATCTTCTCCACGTTCGTGAACGCCCCGCTCCGGGAGCTGGCCAACCCGAACCTGACCCCCAACCCCTCGAAGGCGCCGTGGTACTTCCTGGGCCTCCAGGAGCTGCTCCGGTACTTCCACGCCATGGTGGCCGGGGTGCTCATCCCCACGTTCATCCTGGTGGGCCTGGCCGCGGTCCCCTACATCGACCGGAACCCCAGCACCAAGCCCGGCGACCGCAAGCTCGCCATCACCCTGTTCACGATGCTGATGATGTTCGGCGCCATCCTGACCATGATCGGGGCGTTCTTCCGGGGCCCGGGGTTCAACTGGGTGTGGCCCTGGGGTGACGGGATCTTCTTCGAGCTATGACGGCGACCCTGGCCATCTCGTCTTCGGTGATCGCGGTCATCGTCGTGGTCCTGGTCCTCGACCTGTTCGCCGTTGTGCTGGCCTTCTCGTTCATCAGGGCTCGCCGGGCCCAGGGCGCGGTGTCCCGGGCGGCGGCCGGCCTCCCGGCCCGGGTGGCCGAGGAGCCCGCCAGGAAGGGCCCCAAGCCCGTGACCCGGCGGGAGTTCTTCCGCCAGTCGATGGTGGCCTCGTTCATGCTGTTCCTGGCCCAGTTCGGGGGGGCCAGCATCGCGTTCCTGTGGCCCAACCTGAAGGGCGGGTTCGGATCGGTGATCAACGCCGGGACGCTCTCGGACATCCGCAACCAGATCCGGTCGAGCAGCGAGCCCTTCTACTTCGGGGCCGGCCGGTTCTACATCGTGCCCTACGACGGGTCCGGGGTGGACGAGGCCACCGGCGCCGACTACGAGACCGACGGCGTGGTGGCCCAGGGCCTCATGACCCTCTACCAGAAGTGCGTGCACCTGGGGTGCCGGGTGCCGTTCTGCAAGCAGTCCCAGTGGTTCGAGTGCCCGTGCCACGGCTCGAAGTACAACAGGGCCGGCGAGTACGAGCTCGGCCCGGCCCCCCGGGGGATGGACCGCTTCCGGATCAGCGTCGACGGCGACACGGTGCTCGTGGACACCTCCGAGATCATCGTGGGACCGGTCCGGGGCACCGACACCACCGGCCAGTCGCCCGAGGGACCGTTCTGCGTCGGCGGCTGACGTGCGCGGGGTGACGAGGTGGCGGTGATGCCGGCGCTCGCCCTGTCGCCCACGTCGGCGATCATGCTGGCCCTCGGGGGGGTGGCCCTGCTCGTCGCGGGGGTCGCCGCGCTGATCTACAGCCGGCGGAGGCCTCCGGACGTTCCGGACATCCCTCCGGCCATGCAGCCCGGGCCCTCCGACGCCGACCTGGAGAAGCCGGCCCTGGAGAGGCTCCAGGGCTGGGGGGTCCTGCTCGTCGTCTTCTTCGTCATCTGGCTCCCCCTGGTGTGGCTGCTCGAGCCCGGCACCAACGTCGAAGACGAGCGCGAGCTGATCGAGCAGAGCGTCGAGCGGGGCGAGCGGGCCATCGAGCTGTTCAGCGAGGAGAACCCGGGCGGGGTGGGCTGCGTCCAGTGCCACGGCCCCGGCCTGGCCGGAGGGCAGAACCTGTTCCAGGGGAACGTGGTGCCCGTGCCGTCCCTCACCAACGTGTGCGCCCGGCTCACCCAGGACCAGATCCGGCAGACGATCGAGGAGGGCCGGCCGAACACCGACATGCCCTCGTGGTCGATCAGGCTCGCCGGCAGCCTCAACAACCAGCAGATCGACGAGATCATGGCCTACATCGTGGCCATCAACCTGGACAACGTCCCCGCCGAGCAGAACAAGTGCCTGGACCCGGAGGCCGGGGAGACCCCGGAGGGCGAGGAGTCGCCCACCACGGCGGCCACCGAGGAGGCATCGTGAGCGAGCCCCTCGTCGCCATCACCGTGAATGGCCCCGTGTTCCTGAAGGGCGTCCTCGTCGTGGTGATGGCGTTCGTCCTTTTCGTGGGGAGCGTCTACCTGCTGCTCGCCGCGGTGTTCGGGGTCCGCATGGGGTACCTGGTCATGGCCGTGGCCCTGTTCGGGTGGATGCTCCTCCTCTCGGCGATGTGGACGTTCGGGGCGCCGGGGACCCTGAAGAACATCGGACCCCGGCCCACCGGACCGGGGGCCGGCGCGGAGCCCCACTGGCAGCCGATCGGGTTCGGGGTGGAGGTGGCGTCCCCGCAGTTCCCCGTGGTCGACGAGTACCCCGGGGAACCCTGGCGCGAGCCGGTGGGGGGGATGCTGAAGTCGGTGGAGCCGGCCACCACGGCGATCCAGGAGTTCCTGGCCGAGCGGGCCAACGAGGAGCTGGGCATCGAGGTGGCGCGGCACATCCCCGAGATCGCGGGGGGCGGCCCGCCCCAGGAGTTCGCCGAGGGGCAGGAGCCGATCCAGCCCACCCAGTTCGTGGTCCAGGACCTCAGGTTCGCGACGTCGGGGAAGACCTCGCTCGTGGCGGCTCGGGCCTTCTTCGAGGACGGCGGGCCGGTGGTCACGGTGTTCGCCCACCACGATCCCGGGAACGTCCCCGCCTTCTCGTGGGCCTTCCTGATCGCGTCGATCATCGGCCTGGCCGTCCACCTGCCGTTCCTGGACCGGGCCGAGCGTAAGCGCCGGGACGTGCTGACCGGGGGGACGGCCCCCGAGTGGCTCGGGCCGGCCTAGGGAGGGAGAGGAAGATGGGGATGCTCGCCGTCGGGCTGCTGGAGGAGGGTGGGGTGCAGTTCATCCTCTTCGGGGTGATGGTCATCGCCATCTTCGTGGCCCTCTTCGTGACGATCGCGAAGTAGGCGCCCCTCACCAGCGAGAGGCGGCCGCAGCGGCGGCTCCGACCACGAGGTCCACCTCGGCGTCGCCGTGCGCCGCCGAAAGGAACCAGCCCTCGTAGCCGGAGGGAGGGAGGTACACCCCGGAGGCCAGCATCCCGTGGAACAGCTCCGCGTACCGGGCGTGGTCGGCGGCCCGGGCCGAGGCGTAGTCGGTGACGGGCCCCTCCGAGAAGAAGAGCGACAGGAGCGTCCCCTCCCGGTTCATCACGTGGGGGACCCCGCGGGCCTCCAGGACGTCGGCCACCCCGTCGGCCACCGAGACGGCGGCGCGCTCGAGGGCCGGGTACGGGTCCTCCCTGCCGATCAGGTCCAGGGCGGCGAGCCCGGCCGCCACGGCCACCGGGTTCCCGGAGAGGGTGCCGGCCTGGTAGACGGGGCCCTCGGGAGCGAGGAGGTCCATGACGTCGGCCCTCCCCCCGAACGCGGCCAGGGGGAAACCCCCTCCCAGGACCTTGCCCAGGCAGGTCAGGTCGGGACGGAGGCCGAAGCGCTCCTGGGCCCCGCCCGGTCCCAGGCGGAACCCGGTGACCACCTCGTCGAGCACGAGGAGCGACCCGTGGCGGTCGCAGAGCTCCCGGAGCTCCTCCAGGAACCCGGGCGCCGGCGGGACGACCCCCATGTTGGCCGCCACCGGCTCGACGATCGCGCAGGCGATCAGCTCCCCCCGGGCCTCGAAGACCGACCGGACGGCCTCCCGGTCGTTGTACCGGACGACGAACGTGTCCCGGGCGGCGCCCTCCGTGACGCCCGGCGAGTCCGGGAGGCCCAGGGTGGCCACCCCGGAGCCCGCCGTGGCCAGGAGCGCGTCGCTGTGCCCGTGGTAGCAGCCGGCGAACTTCACCACCCCCGACCGGCCGGTGAACCCCCGGGCCAGCCGGATCGCCGACATGGTGGCCTCGGTCCCCGAGGAGACCAGCCGGACCCGCTCCACCGAGGGGACCATCTCCACGACCCGCTCGGCCAGCTCCACCTCGGCCTCGGTGGGCGCCCCGAAGCTGGTTCCCCGCCGGGCCGCCGCGACGGCCGCCGCGACGATCTCCTCACGGGCATGACCGAAAAGCAGCGCCCCCCAGGACTGCACGAGGTCGACGACCCGGGTCCCGTCGGCGTCGACCAGGTACGCCCCCCGGCCCTCGGCCACGAACCGGGGGGTCCCCCCGACCGACCGGAACGCCCGGACCGGTGAGTTCACGCCGCCGGGGACGACCCGCCGGGCCCGGTCGAACAGCTCCCCCGAGCGGCTCATGGAGGCGGGCTCCCGGGCTCTCAGGGGCCGCCGGGCGGCTCGATCCCGAACAGCTCGGCCAGCAGCCGGGCCCGGGGGTCGCCGGGGTCCGAGATCCGCTTCGCCCCGGCCACGGGGTGGTGCAGGAGCTTGGCCACGATGGCCTCGGTGAGCTGTTCCACGGCCTCCCGCTCCTTCTCCGACAGGGAGGCGAGCCTCCGGGCGGCCCGGCGGAGCTCGGCCTCCCGGACCCTGTCTCCCTCCTCGAGCAGGGCCCTGATCAGGGGAGCCATGCGGACCCCGCGCCGCCAGTCGGCGAACCGGGCCACCTCCCGGCCCACGATCTCCCGGACCGCCCCGACCTCCTCGACGTCCTCCGCAGGGACGACGGCCCGGAGGTCGTCGATGTCGGCCAGGGCCACGCCCGGGAGCGCGGCGACGTCGGGGTCGACGTCCCGGGGGACCGCCAGGTCGAGGAGGAACATGGGCCGGCCCGCCCGGGAGGCCATGGCCCGCCCGACGGTCTCCCGGTCCACCACGATCCCGGCGGCGCCCGTCGAGGACACGACCAGGTCGGCGCCGGACAGCGCCCGGTCCATCCGGTCGAGCGGGGCGGCGGTGGCGCCGGTCCGCCCGGCCAGGCGCTCCGCCCTGGACACGCTCCGGTTGACCACGGTGACGGGACCGACCCCCCTTCCCGCCAGGGCCCAGGCGGCGATCTCCGCCATGCCCCCCGCCCCCACGAGCACCACGTTCCGCCCCCGGAGGCCGTCGAGGTGGCGCTCGGCCAGGATGGCCCCCGCCTCCACGAAAGCGGCCGGGCTGGCCCCGATCCGGGTCTCGGCCCGGGCCCGCCGCCCCACCCTGACCGCGTGCCGGAAGAGGTGGGTCAGGAGGGCCGACGGCGCCCCCTCCGCCTCGGCCAGGCGGAGGGCCCTGCGGACCTGGGAGAGGATCTGGGGCTCCCCCACCACCATGGAGTCGATCCCCGCCGCCACCGAGAACAGGTGCTCCGCGGCCTGGTCCTCGTAGTGCGAGTACAGGGGGTCGTCGATGGCCTCGGTGGGGACCTCCCGGGACTCGGCCAGGAACGCCTTCAGCTCGCGGAAGCCGGCGTGGTAGGCCTCCACCTCGGCGAAGACCTCCACGCGGTTGCAGGTCGACAGGACCACGGCGCCGCTCACCGCCGGGAGGGAGGCCAGGTGGTGGTACGCCTTGGGGAGGTCCTCGTCGGCGAAGGCGAGCCGCTCGAGGAGCTCGACCGAGGCCCTCCGGTAGCTGACCCCCAGCGCCAGGACCGCCACCCTACGCCCCCCTCATACCTGGGCCAGGTCGGCGGCCCGGCCCCGCTTCACCGCCTGGAGGGCCGCCTTCCGCTGCTCGTAGAAGGCCAGGATCTGGAGCTCGATGGACAGGTCCACCTTGCGCACCGAGACGTCCGGGGGCACCGAGATCACCGCGGGCGCGAAGTTCAGGATGGAGTTGATGCCGGCTTCCACCATCCGGTCGGCCACGTCCTGGGCGGCCGTCGCCGGCGTGGCGATCACGCCTATGGCCACCTCGTTCTCCCGGACGACCCCGCCGAGCTCGTCGAGGCGGCGGACGGTGAGCCCGCCGACGTCCTCGCCCACCTTGGCCGGGTCGCTGTCCAGGAGAGCCACCACCCGGAACCCGCGCTCGGCGAAGCCGCGGTAGTTGGCCAGCGCATGGCCGAGGTTCCCGATGCCCACTATGAGCACCGGCCAGTCCTGGGTGAGCCCGAGCTCCCGCCGGACCTGATGGATGAGGTAGGCCACGTCGTAGCCGACGCCCCGGGTCCCGTAGGACCCGAGATGCGAGAGATCCTTGCGAACCTTCGCGGAGTTGACGCCCGCGGCCTCGGCCAGCGTCTCCGACGAGATCGTGGTCGTGCCCTGCTCGGCCATCTCCACCAGCGCTCGGAGGTAGACGGGCAGGCGGCCGACGGTCGCCTCCGGGATGGAACGCTCTCTCACGGCCGGGTGTTCGCCGGAAAGACCAGCACGGATGGGATGATAGCGCGATTGTGAACGCCCCGTCGAACCCCCGCCCGGAGCCGCCTCACGC
>JACQTL010000004.1 GCA_016210805.1 Actinomycetota bacterium
CGGTCCGCCTGCCCGTGCACCATGAGCACCGGCACGCGGATCCGGTCGAGGATCCGCCGGGCCATCAGGGGGCGGGTCCCCAGGCTGAGCAGTGACCGCGCCGCCTCCAGGAACGCCGGGATCGCGTGGTCCACGTTCCGGCGGCTCTCGGCGAGCTCGAGGTGCGCCCGGTAGACATCGCGCGGGATCGTATCCGGGCGGGCGGCGATGACCTTCAGGCTCTGGTCCATGAACTCCTCGGGCGTCATCGACATCACCCGGCGGTGCAGGAACCGCTCGCCGATCCGGGGGATCCGGTAGAGCATGAACGCGAAGATCACGATGGGGGCCGGGAACCCTCCCGACGCCACCGGAAGGATCGGGTCGGTCAGGACCAGCCCGTCGATCGACGCCGGCTCCACGCCGGCCTGCAGCATCGCGATGCCGCCCCCCATCGAGTTCCCGATCAGCACGACCGGCCGCTCCGGGACCACCTCGCGGAGGAACCGGGACAGCAGGCGGCGGTTCGCGAACAGGGAGGCGCTCCGTCCGGCGCTCGGCGTGTGCCCGAACCCCGCCAGGTCCAGCGCCACGACCCGGCCGTGGCTGGAGAGCTGGGGCGCCACGGCCATCCAGTTGAGCAGCGAGCCGCCCAGCCCGTGCACGCACACGAACGTGAGGTCGCCGGGGCCGTCCCACTCGCGGTAGTGGACGGGACCGTCCAGGTCGGCCCACCGGGAGGGCGGTAGCCCGTAGTCCTCGCCGCTCGGCACGACCTGCGGGATCGTCTGCACGCCCATCAGCGTACGTCGCTCAACCGGGAACGGGGCGCATGCCGATACAAGCGGTTGCCATGGACAACACGGGCGACCTCCGCCTGCTGCTCGCCTCCAGGTACCCGCTCATCGTGGCGGAGATGCAGGACGAGCGGCGGTTCCTGGATATCCTCCGCGCCGCCGCGGCCCCGGCGGGGCTCCCCGTGTGGGTGTGGACGGCGTCCAGGGGCCTGGTCCGGGACGGGGGCGACCCGCAGTACGGGACGGCCGATCTCCGGGCCGCCCTCGACTCGATCGCCCAGGTGGAGGGGCCGGGCGTGTTCGTCCTGGCCGACGCCCATCCCTCCCTCGAAGAGCCGCAGGCCCTCCGCCGGCTGAAGGACCTGGCCCAGGATCCCCGTGCCGGGCGCACCGTCGTCCTCTCCGGTCCGTACCGCGAGCTGCCCCGGGAGCTCGACGGCCTGGCCCTGCGCTGGCGGCTCGAGCCGCCCGGCCCCGAGGAGATGGAGGCGGTCGTTCGCCGGACCGTCGAGGACCTCGCCCTCCGAGGGATGCCGGCCTCGCTCGGGGAGGCCGAGGTCCGGGGATTGGCGGACGCCCTCCGGGGGCTATCGCTGGCCGAGGCCGAGCGGCTGATCCACCAGGCCACGCTGCGCGACGGCGCCCTGTCCGGCGACGACGTCCCGTTCGTGCGCCGGGCCAAGGCAGACCTGCTGGGGGTGGGCGGCGCGCTCGAGCTGATCGCCACCGAGACCGAGACCCTCGAAGACGTGGGCGGGATGGACCACCTCAAGGAGTGGCTGCGCCTCCGGGGCCGGGCCCTGGAGCCGGCCGCCGCGGACTTCGGCCTGGATCCGCCCCGCGGCGTGCTCCTGACCGGCGTGCCGGGGGCCGGCAAGTCCCTGATCGCCCGGAGCCTGGCCCGGACCTGGGGGCTGCCCCTGATCCTCCTCGACCCGGGGGCCATCTTCGGCCCCTACGTGGGCGAGTCCGAGCAGCGCCTCCGGGACGCCCTGCGCACCGCCGAGGCCATGCCGGTCGTGCTGTGGATAGACGAGATCGAGAAGGGCTTCGCCGCCGGAGGGCAGGGCGACGGCGGGGTGAGCAGGCGGGTGCTGGGGACGTTCCTGCGGTGGATGCAGGACCGGCCCCCCGGCGTCTTCGTCGTGGCCACGTGCAACGACGTCGACGCGCTACCGCCGGAGATGCTCCGCAAGGGCCGGTTCGACGAGGTGTTCTTCGTGGACCTCCCCGGCCCGGATGAGCGAGCCGCGATCTTCCGGGTCCACCTGTCCCGCCGCAAGCGCGACCCGGCTGGGTTCGACCTCGCCGCCCTGGCCGCCGCTTCGGAGGGGTTCTCCGGAGCCGAGATCGAGGCCGCGGTGGTCGGGGCGATGTACCGGGCCTACGCGGCCAGCTCCGAGCTCACGACGGAGGAGGTGCTGGCGGAGCTAGCCGCCACCGTCCCTCTCTCCCGCTCGCGCCCCGACGACGTGGCTCGCCTCCGAGCCTGGGCCGCCGACCGGGCCGTCGCGGCCTGACGCCGGTCCACCGCCCGGCTGGGGTCAGCCGGGCGCCTCGAGGACCTCGCGGCGCTCGCGGTACTCGTCCACTGAGATCTCGCCCCGGGCCAGGCGCTCGTCGAGCACCCGCCGGCCGGTCGAGGGCTGGTCCTCGCGCCGGCTCCGGTCGACGGACGGAGAGCGGATCGCGTAGACGATCAGGAGGACCAGGCCTCCCCAGAAAAGGAGCATGGCCAGCCAGCCCCACAGGCCGTGGCCCCAGCCGTACATCACGTCGACCACCCCATCCCCGAACCGCCGCCCATCATCCCCGAGCCGCCCATCATCCCGGGGCCACCCGTGGCGGCCATCTGGGCGTGCATCGCGTCGCACTGGGCCTGGAGCTCCGCCGGCATCTGGGCGTGCATCTGTTCCATCTGGGCCGACCGGTGCATCCCGTCCCACCATCCGGACGGACTTCCGCCCGACCCCCGCGACCCGGCGGCCGCCGCCAGGCCGGCGGAGACCGCCAGCACCAGGGCCACCACGGCCGCGATGAGGATCCACCTCGACTTCATCCGAGCCACCTCCTCGCGTTCACGAGCCGACCGTACTGGGGGCGTGTGAAGGAGCGGTGAACCCGCCGAGCGGAGCCCGTGAGGATGCCGGGAGCAACACGGTGAAGGTCGTTCCCTCCCCCGGGCGGCTCTCGACCTCGACCCGTCCTCCGTGGGCCTCGGAGAGCTCGCGGACGACGGTCAGGCCGACGCCCGAGCC
>JACQTL010000105.1 GCA_016210805.1 Actinomycetota bacterium
AGGGCGATGGTCCCTGGATCGAGGAGGGGATCGGCCAGGGGGTCGAAGGCCCCCGCCAGGAGGCGGATCAGGTTCGACCCCGGAGCCGTGAAGTTCTCTAGCGGGCCGGTGCCCGTCACCCCCGTGCCGAGCAGGCCGGCCTCGGCGCCGGCCTCCGACGGCGCCGGCGCGGCGGGGCGGGGGGAGCTCCCGGCCGGCCCCGCCGGGAGCAGGGCGGCCAGCGGGACGAGGAGGATGGCGAGCAGGACGGAGCGGAGACGGGAGCCGAGGGACCGACTGGCCACGGGAACCTCCTGGCTGCTTGCCGAGGATCGGACGGTACCCGGGCCTGCGCAGGGGGAAACGGCTTCTAGTAAGAAAGAACTAGTCCTCCGCACGAAAGCGCAGGTCAGAGCGGGGAGGCAACGCCCCCGGGAAGGCCGTGACCGTCGCGGTTGTTGGCAGGGGGCATGGAGCCCAAGCAGGTCGAGCGGGTGGAGCCGGGGCCGGGCCAGGAGTCCGTGTGGGACTACCCGAGGCCTCCCCGCGTAGAGCCCGCCACGAGGCGCGTCCGGGTCGAGCTCGGCGGCGAGGTGGTCGCGGAGTCGTCCCGCGCCCTCCGCGTGCTGGAGAAGACCAGCCCTCCCGCCTACTACGTCCCCCGGGAGGACGTGCGCATGGACCTCCTGGAGCCCGGCGACGGGGCGACGTTCTGCGAGTGGAAGGGCCGCGCGTCGTACTTCGACGTGAGGGTCGGCGACCGGGTGGCCCGGGAGGCGGCCTGGACCTACGAGCGGCCGAGCCCCGGCTACGAGGCCATCGCCGGTCACGTCGCCTTCTACCCGGGACGGGTGGACGCCTGCTACCTGGACGAGGAGAGGGTCCGCCCGCAGCCGGGGACCTACTACGGTGGCTGGGTGACCGAGGACGTGGTGGGCCCGTTCAAGGGGGAGCCCGGGAGCCACTCCTGGTGAGTTCCCACCCGATCGCGGACCTCGCCCTGCTCTCGGACTGCCGGTCGGCCGCGCTGGTCCGCAGGGACGGGACGGTGTGCTGGCTGTCGTTCCCCCGGTTCGACTCCCCCTCGGTGTTCGGCTCCCTGCTGGACGACGAGGCCGGCCACTGGACCGTCCGGCCGGCGAACGGCGGCGAGTCCACCCGCCGGTACGTGGACGGGGCGATGGTCCTGGAGACGGTCTTCCGGACCTCGACCGGGGAGGTCGAGGTCACGGACGCCATGGCCCTCGCGAAGAACGAGCGGGGGCACCGCCTGGGGGCGAACGCGGCCGGGGCGCTCCTCCGCCGGGTCCGGGGGAGGGCCGGGGAGGTCGAGATGCTCCTCGAGCTCGCCCCCTGCCCGGAGTACGGGCTGATCCGCCCGCTGCTCCGCCCGGCCGACGGCGGGATCGCCATCCGGGGCGGCGCCGACGTGCTCTTCCTGTCCTCCCCCGTCGGGCTGGAGGTCCGCGGGTCCACGGCCTCCGCCCGGTTCGTGGTGAGGGAGGGTGACGAGATCGCCTTCGCCCTCCAGCACCGCAGGACCTGGGAGCCCCCGCCGGAGCCGTGGACGGCCCGGCAGGTCACCGGGCGTCTGGACGACACCGTGGAGGCCTGGGGGAAGTGGTCGGCGGAGCATCAGGCCTACGAGGGCCCGTGGCGCGAGCTCGTCTACCGGAGCGGCTCCGTGCTCCAAGCCCTCACCTACCAGCCAACTGGGGCCATCGTGGCCGCGCCCACCACCTCCTTACCCGAGGCCGTGGGGGGCGAGCGGAACTGGGACTACCGGTACGCCTGGGTCCGCGACGCCAGCCTCACGATGGAGGCCCTGTGGGTGGCGGCCTGCCCGGACGAGGCCGAGGACTTCTTCGGGTGGATGGCCGGGGCGGTGGCCTCCGACGTCCGGATCGGGGGCGGGCTCCAGGTCATGTTCGGGGTCGGCGGGGAGCGGGACCTCACCGAGCGGGACCTCCCCCACCTCTCGGGCTGGCGGGGGAGCCGGCCCGTCCGGGTGGGGAACGGCGCGTGGGTCCAGCGACAGCTCGACGTCTACGGGGAGCTCCTCGGCGCCGCCCACCGCCTGGCCGACCAGATCGGGAAGTTCGACCCGGCCACCTGCGGCCTCCTGGTGGACGCCGCCGACGCGGCCATGGCCTCCTGGACCGAGCCCGACCAGGGGATCTGGGAGGTGAGGGGCGAACCCCGGCATTTCCTGTACTCGAAGCTGATGTGCTGGGTGGCCCTGGACCGGGCCATCGCCCTCGCCGACCGGCTGGGCGCGCCGGACCGGGTCCCCGACTGGGAGGCCGGACGGGACGAGATCCGCCGGGCCATCGAGGAGCGGGGGTGGAGCGAGCGGGCCGGGGCCTTCACCCAGAGCTTCGACTCCGACGAGCTCGACGCCGCCGCCCTGATGATCCCGATCGTCGGCATGCTCCCGGGCGACGACCCCAGGGTCCTGGCCACGATCGAGGCCGTGGAGGAGCGGCTGACCGACGACCGCGGGCTGGTCTACCGGTACCGGGCCGAGGACGGCCTGGAGGGTGAGGAGGGAACCTTCCTGCTGTGCACGTTCTGGCTGGCCCAGGCCCTGGCCATCGCGGGCCGGGTGGACCGGGCCAGGGACACCTTCGAGCGCGCCGCGTCGTACGCGAACGACCTGGGCCTCCTGTCCGAGGAGGTCGACCCGGCCACCGGAGAGCTCCTCGGGAACTTCCCACAGGCCTTCTCGCACATCGGGCTGGTCAACGCGGCGTGGGCCATCACCCGGGCGGAGGCCGGCCAGGACCCCCGGCTCTGACCCCGGCCCCGGACGCCGGCTCGCCCCACAGACCGTCCAGGTACCGGTCCACCGCCTCGGCCCCCCCACCCCCGGCGAGGGCGGCGGCGGCCACGCCGTCGTCGGACGGGTCGGGGAGCCGCTCGGGCTCGTCGAACAGGGCCCTGACCTCCGGCCCGACGAACCGGGTGAGCTGCCCGTACGAGTGCGCGTCGCTCCGCTCGGCCCTGCGGTGGTAGTAGCGCAGCGGCGCGTACACGTGCAGGGCTTGGCGGGCCCTGGTCAGGGCCACGTAGAACAGGCGGCGCTCCTCCTCCACGCCGTCCTCGGTCCCGGTGGCCATGTCCGAGGGGATGTTGCCGTCGGCGGCGTGGATCACGTGGACGACGTCCCACTCGCACCCCTTGGCCGAGTGGATCGTGGACAGGATCAGGTGGTCCTCGTCGAGGTGGGGGGGTCCGGCCAGGTCCCCGGTGGACACGGGGGGGTCGAGGGTCAGGTCGGTCAGGAACCGCTCCCTGGAGGGGGCGCCGCCGGCCAGGCGGCCGAGCTGCTCGAGGTCCCGGAGCCGGGGCTCGGGGTCGCGGTGCACCCGGCGGATCGCCGGGGCCAGGAACCGCCCGACCCGCTCGACCTGGGAGGCCACCGGGACGCCGGGCGCCAGGCAGTCCCGGAGGGTCGCCGCCAGCGCGGCCAGCCCCTCTCGCGCCGGACCTTCGCCCGGGGGTCCCGACTCCAGCAACGCGACCAGGGGGTCGGCCCCTCCGGCCCGGAGGTCGTCGAGCAGGCGACGGGCCGTGGCCGGGCCGACCCCCTCGCCCAGCTGGAGGACCCGGAACCAGCTCACGCCGTCGCGGGGGTTCTCCAGGATCCGGAGGACGGCCAGGAGGTCCTTCACGTGGGCCGCCTCCAGGAACCGCAGCCCCCCGTACTTCACGAACGGGATGTTCCTCCGGGAGAGCTCCACCTCGAGCACGTCGCTGTGGTGGGCCGCCCGGTAAAGGACGGCCTGCTCGCGGAGCGCCGTCCCCTCCTCCCGGTGGGCCAGGACCTGCCGGCACACCCGGTCGGCCTGGTCGGCGTCGTCCACGAGGGTCCACAGGACGGGCCTTCGCCCGGGCCCCCGGGCAGCCCTGAGCGACTTCCCGTACCCCCGCGGCGCCGCCGCCATCACCGCGTTGGCCACGTCCAGGATCCCCTGGGCGGACCGGTAGTTCCGCTCCAGCCGGACTACCGTCGTCCCCGGGAACCGCGCGGGGAACCCCAGGATGTTCTCCACCGTGGCCGACCGGAACCCGTATATCGACTGGGCGTCGTCGCCGACCACGGTGAGGTTGGGGCAGCCCCGCCGCATCCCCACGAGGACGTCGGCCTGGAGGGCGTTCGTGTCCTGGTACTCGTCCACCAGGACGTGGTCGAAGCGGCCGGCCACGGCCTCCCCCACCCCGGGGACGTCGAGCAGGGCGCGCCAGTAGAGGAGGAGGTCGTCGTAGTCCAGGACGGCCTCCGCCCGCTTCCTCCCCGTGTAGGCCCTGAACACCGCGGCGATCCCCTCCGCCCGGTCGGCGCACCACGGGAAGTCACGGCGGAGCACGTCGGCGAGCGGGCTCCCCGAGTTCACGGTGCGGGAGTGGATGTCGGCCAGGGTGTCCTTGCGGGGGAACCGGCGCCGGCCGGAGCCCAGGCCGAGGTCCTGGCGGACCACGTCCATCACGTCGGCCGCGTCGGCCTGGTCGAGCACCGTGAACGAGGGGGGTATGCCCAGGGCCCGGCCGTGGATCCGGAGGAGCCGGTTGGCCACCGCGTGGAACGTGCCCCCCCACACCCGGCCGGACAGCCCGCCGCCCGCGGCCATCCTCTCCGCCCGAAGGAGCATCTCCCGGGCCGCCCGGCGGGTGAACGTGAGGAGCAGGATGCGCTCCGCCGGGACGCCCCGCCGGACCAGGGCGGCCACCCTGGCGGCCAGGGTCCGGGTCTTGCCCGTCCCCGCCCCCGCCACGACCAGGAGGGGCCCGTCCCCGTGGAGGGCCGCGACCCGCTGCTCCTCGTTGAGCTCGTCCTCAGCGAACACGTGTTCGAGCATAGACCACGGGCCCGACGCACCCGCGGAGCCGGGCCGATCCCGAGTTCCCCGATGCCGGAGCCGGGGTACGGTGGTCGGAGCGAGCGACGAGGAGGGGTGAGCGCGTGGCGAGGATCGACGTCCGCCGGACCTCCGACGACGAGCGGGGGTTCGGCTTCGAGGTGACGGTGGGGGAGGGCGGGAGCCGGAGCGTTCACCAGGTCACGCTCTCCCGAGCCGACCACGACGAGCTGGGCGCGGGGAGCGACTCGCCGGAGGCGTTCGTGGAGTCCTGCTTCCGGTTCCTCCTGGACCGGGAGCCCAAGGAGTCGATCCTGTCCCGGTTCGACGTGAGGGACATCGGCCGGTACTTCCCCGAGTTCCGGGACGAGATCCTGAGGCCTCGCTGAGCGGTCCTACCCGCGCCGGGCGCGCCGGGCCGCGCGGGCGGCGACGTCGCGGCCCAGGAAGGCGGGGAGCGCCCCCCAGCCGCCGTGCCACCGGACCATCCTGGCCCGGTTGGCCAGGGTCCGGGCCGTGATCGACGGCCGTCCCCACCGGGTCCGCGAGGACGTGCCCCCCACGTGGTGGAGCCGGGCCCGCTCGGCGAGGGCCACCCTGCCGCCGTCCCGCCACACGCGGTAGCACAGCTCCTCGTCCTCGGCGTACATGTGGAGCCGGGGGTCGAACCGGAGGTCCAGGTGGCCGGGGGTGAGGAGCATCGCCGCGCCGGAGACCCAGGGCACGCACCGCCACCCCTCCCCGGCCGGGTCGTCCGGCGGCGGGCTCCAGGCGAGCGGTGGTGGGAACCCCGGCTTGGGAGGGGGCTCCACGCCGTCGGGGCCCACCAGGCGGGGGCCGACGACCCAGGCGCGGGCCGCGGCCCCCGCCTCGACCAGCCCTTCGATCGCCCCGACCGTGGGGAGGGTGTCCTGGTTCAGCACGATGGCGGAGTCGCCCGCGGCCGCCTCGAGCCCCGCGTTCGCCGCTCTCCCGTACCCCGCGTTGCCCCTCATCTGGAGCACGCGGACCCGCCGGTCCACGAAGCGCTCCCTGAGGCGCTCCCCGACGCCCTCGTTGTCCACCACGACGACCTCCAGGAACCGGCCGGTCTCCAGGCAGGACTCGACGCAGCGGCCGATGAGGTCGCCGCCCCGGTAGTGCACGACCACCGCCGAGATCGCAGGGTCGGGCCGGCTCACCGCGCGCTCCGCTCCCCCGCTCCGGCCCGGCTCCGGCCCCCGCGGATCGCGCGACCGGCCACGCGCCTGGCCGGCCGTGTGGCCGTCCTGACCTTCCTCCCAAGAGCGGCGATCGGTGGGCCGAACCGGCGGTACCACCGGTTCCACCGGCGGAGCTCGGCGAGGTCCCGAGCGAAGGACTCGGGGTCCTCGGCGGCGACCTGGCGCTCGAAGCGCTCGGCCGCGTGGCGGTAGAGCTCCAGGTCGTGGCGGTTCCGCTCCTCGATCAGGGCCAGGGCCTCGGCCGAGAGCGACTCCCGGCGAGGCCTCCCCGACCCCACGTTCACCGGGAAGTACCTGAGCCTCCGGACCGGCCACCCGAACCTCCGGGCCATGAGGACCAGCGACTCGTCGAACCGCTCGGTGAGGCCCACCACGGGGAAGTGGCGGTCCAGGTTCCCGAGAGCCGTGGCCAGCATCTCGTCGGTGACGTCGACGTGGAAGAGCTCGCTGGCGCTCCCCACGAACCGCCGGACCTGCCCGTTCCGCATCTGAACGTCCCGGTCCTCGGCCAGGTACTCCTCGATCGTGGACCGGAGCCCGTGCCGGGTCCGGCGGTGCTGGTACAGGGAGAGCACCCGGTCCACCGGGTCCCGGAGCATCGTGACGTACGTCGCCGTCCCCGGCAGCGCCTCGTGGATCCCGAACCAGAAGTGGCCCAGCAGGACCCTGATGCGGGTCGCGCTCTCGGGGGATAGGGCCCGGAGCCTCTCGACCTCCCTCCGGTTCCGGTCGAGGCCGTGCTGGACGATCGGTTCCATGTCGCCCACCACCACGTGCCGGAGGTAAGCGGTCTTCCCGAGCCCTCCACCCCCCCTGGGGACGAAGATCTGACTCCGCCGGAACTGCCTGCCGAATACCTGGTAGAGGGTGGACCCCGCGGTCTTGGGGACGTGGAGGAAGATCAGCGCGTCATGCGAGGCCCGGACCGGCACGTCACCCGCCCCCTCGCCCCAGCGCCCGCTTCAGCCGGCTGGCCCGCGTCCGGGCGGAGAAGTAAGCCCTCCGGGCGATGGGAGGGCTCCCCTGGAAGACCCTCTGCTTGATCCGGAACGTGGCTGCCGCGCGCCTGAAGCTCGGCCCCATGGAGTCGATCTGACGCTCCATCAGCTCCGCCGCGAAGGCGTGGAGGCGGGCGTCGAACCGATTCAGCTCCTCTATCCGGGACAGGACGCGCGGAGGCAGGTCGCCGCGCGAGATCCGTCCCCGGGTGACGTTGTACCGGTCGTACGGGACCAGCCGCCATCCCAGCTCCCGGTTCATGAGGACGAGCGCCTCGTCGAACCGCTCGGTCACCCCGACGACCGAGAAGCTTCCGACCAGGTTCTCCTTGGCCACCTCCAGCATCTCCTCGGTGGCCGGAGCCTGCCCGACCAGGCCTCCGTGGGGATCCCGCCCTGCCACCCTGCGGGTCCGGCCGTCCCATAGCTGGAAGTCGCGCGCCGCCGCGACGTAGCGCTCCAGCGACATGTCCAGGCCCTGCTTCAGCCGGTAGTGGTACAGGGAGAGCACGCGCTCCACGGGGTTCCGGATCAACGTGATGTAGGTGGCGGGCATCGGGAGGTGCTCGTGCAGCCCGAACCAGAAGTGGTCGAAGAGGATCCGCAGCCCCCGGAAGCGCTCAGGCGGCATGGCCCGGAGCTGCTCCAGGAAGGGCCCGTTCGGCTCCGTCCTGGCTTCCAGGGGGCGGGACTCCTGGGATGTGTACGGGTCGTCCTCGCCCTGGATGTGGCGGATATGGGCCTTCTCCCTGGGGCCGCCGCCGAGACGCGACTCGTAGATCCTCTCCGCGGGGGCCTGCTGGAGGATGAAGTGCCGGAGGGTGAGGCCTCCCGTCTTCGGGATATGCAGGAAGATGACCGCGGGGCGCTCGGCCAGCCTATCCGCGCCCAAGGATCTTCCTCCCGATCCGCCTCATCGCCCTGTAGGCCCTGTAGGCCGGGTGCCCCCCCAGCCGCTGCAGCGTCTTCCGGCTCATCTCGAGCTGGTCGCGGAGCCCGACGAAATCGTGGGCCTCCTCCCAGAGGTCCGCCTGAGGTCTCGACGCCCCGGCGACGGTGAAGACCACCCAGGATTGACCGGACGGGTGCGGCCAGTCCACGGGATCCATCGAGAGCCCGGCGTCCTTCGCCATGGCCTGGAGCCTCTCGAAGGAGTAGGCCACCACGCCCGGATAGACCCATCCCTCTTGCGGCTGGTCTCGGTGGGATCCGTCCGGGGGGTAGTGGGTCGCCACGAACGCCCCGCCCGGCTGCAGCGTCTCTCTGGCCTCGCCGAGGATCCCCGCCGCGAGGTCGTGTCCTGTGTGAGACAGGATCGAGTGGGCCAGTATGTAGTCGAAGCGCCGCCCGAACACCGTGAGGCGGAAGTCGTCCACGTGGCTGAACACCGGCTCCTTCACGCGCAGGATGTCCCGGCCCAGCTCGCGTTCGATGCCCTCCTCGACGAGCCAGGCCTCCGGCTCGATCCCGTGGTACCGGCCCGGGAGGAGGTACGGGATGAACAGCCTCCCGGCCCTGAGTGACCCGCACCCGACGTCGAGGAGGTAGTGGTCCTCGCGGAGACCGAGCGCGGTGAGGAGCGTGAACTGCATCGCGGCCGCCACGTCGAAGAGGGTCGGGTTCCCCACCCAGGCACGGTAGTGGCGATCGCCGGGCTTGCCTCCCCGGGCGAGGGGGTCGTCGCTCATCGGCGGCCCAGCCTGTCGGCGAGCAGGAGATCCTTGGCCGCACTGGCCAGGCCGTTCGAGTAGCGGTGGTAGCGGCCGGCGGCGAGCTCGCCGGCCACGGCCCTGACCCGGTGGCCCGCCTCCCTCATCTCCCCCCGGACCCTGAGGTGCCGGATCTTGGCGGCGAGCTCCTCGAGGACGTCCTGCGGGGCCGGGAACCTGTCCGCCCGCTCCCCGAGCCGCTCGAGGGCCTGCTCGAAGTACGCGGACTGCTCCAGGAGGACCGGGCGCTCCTGCTTGGTCATCCTCCGCACGACCTGGGCCCGGCGGCGGAGGTGCTGGGCGGAGCTCATCGGGTCGGGGACCCCGATCTGCTGCCCCCCGTGGAGCCGGTAGCGGATCAGGGGCTCGGGGATCGGGGCCAGCCCGGCCACGGCCCCGACCAGGAGGCCGATCCAGGCGTCCTGGACCCAGCCCTCGGGGATCGGCAGGACCAGTTCGCGGAGTTCGGCCCGGAAGGCCATGGCCGCCCCGGTGACCACGTTCCCCCGGGAGAGCACGAGGACGGGGCGCTCCACC
This sequence comes from Actinomycetota bacterium, assembly GCA_016210805.1. GTDB lineage: Bacteria > Actinomycetota > UBA4738 > UBA4738 > JACQTL01. The sequence goes on from JACQTL010000105.1 coordinate 9,306, forward strand.
AGGCGCTCGCGCATCTCGTCGGTGAACCCGAGCGTCTCCCACAGCCGGCTGTCCCTGGTCCGCGACCGCTCGTCCATCAGGTCGGCGTCGGAGAAGGCCGCGCCGGCCACGGGGTCGCGCTCCAGCACCCCGGCCATGACCTCGAGCTTCCTCGGGTACCAGGCGTCGTCCTGGTCGCACAGGAAGATCAGCTCCCCCTTGGCCAGCTCGATCCCCCGCTCAAAGTTCTTGGTCGATCCGAGGCGCTCCGGGTTCCGGTGCACGTTCACGGTGAAGGGGACCTCCTCGGCGAAGCGCTCCAGGAGGCCGAGAGTCCCGTCGGTCGAGCCGTCGTCGCAGACCACGACCTCGTCGGGGGGGAGGGTCTGGTCGGTGAGCGAGCGGAGCTGCTCGGGGAGGTACCGGGCCCCCTGGTAGGTGCACAGGACGACCGAGATCGTGGGGCCGGGCCTGGGGCCGGCCCGGGAGCCGTCCGGAGGCCGTTCCACCGCGGTCGCCGGCCTGCTCGGGAAGACCCCCGGCTCGTACCCCAGGGCCCGCAGGCGCTCGAGGTCGTCGTCCGGGAAGGTCCCGGGGGGGAGGGAGAGGTGCCTCCCTCCCGACGGCGGGAGCTGGGGGATCAGGGCCAGCCGGTCCAGGGTGGCCGCGGGGACCTCGAC
>JACQTL010000092.1 GCA_016210805.1 Actinomycetota bacterium
GCTCGACTACGAGATCGAGGAGCGGTTCGAGGCCGGGATCGTGCTGACCGGGTCGGAGGTGAAGTCCCTGCGCGGCGGCCGGGCCTCGCTCACCGAGTCGTTCGCCCGGATCGACGGGGGAGAGCTGTGGCTGGAGAACTTCCACATCCCCCCGTACGAGCAGGGCGAGAAGCGAGGCTACGACCCCAAGCGGACCCGCAAGCTGCTCCTGCACCGCCGGGAGATCGAGCGGCTGGTCGGGAAGACCGCGGAGCGCGGGCTGACCCTCGTTCCGACGCGCGTGTACTTCACCCGGGGGCTGGCCAAGGTGGAGCTCGGCCTGGGCCGCGGGCGCCGGAGGTACGAGAAGCGGCAGGTCATCGCGGAGCGGGAGCACCGCCGGGAGATCGAGCGGGCCGTCGGCCGGCGCCGGTGACGTCGCCGGGCCCCCGTGCCGTCGTTCGTCGGGTCCCGATGGGCTACCTTCCTCTCGATGGTTCGCATCGGCTCGATCGTCCTGCGCGTCGACGACCTCCGGCGCCAAGCCGAGTTCTGGATGGCCGCTCTCGACTACGTGCCTCGGGACGGTCTGGAAGACGACGACTTCGTGGTGCTGCGGCCGAGGCAAGGTGCCGGGCCAAACCTCTCCCTGGACCGTGTCCGCTCGGAGCTCCATCTGCCCCCTCGCATCCATCTCGACCTGTACGCGGAGAACCAGGCCGAGGAGGTCGAACGCCTGGTGGCACTGGGGGCCACCGAGGTCCACTGGGACAGGCGACCACCGGATGCCGACTACGTGATCCTCGCCGATCCCGAGGGGAACCGCTTCTGCGTCGTCGACGTGGGTCGGTAGGCCCGGTACCCGGCGGGTATACTCGCAGGTGCAACTACATATGGGGGTGCACTGGCTTCGACCTGGGTGTGTCACCGCCTGGGGGAAGCGGGCCGAGGTCCCCGGATGCCTCGTTAAAAGCCGGGAACAAACGAAGCGCCAACGACTACGCGCTCGCGGCCTAACTAGTTAGGCCGCCGTCCGCCCCGGAACGCCTGCGTCCGGGGGTCGGGCGTCACTGGCAGGCTCACGGAGGCGGCTCCGCCCGGGGGCCGCCACCGGACATCGCACCCGGGCTGGCCGAGAGGTGCTTCCGCCGGTGGGAGCCTCGAGGTGAGATCCACCACCGGCTGCGCCCGGAGAAGCCCCAGCCGGTCACCCGGGGACGCGGGTTCGATTCCCGCCACCTCCAAGAGCGCTCAGCGACCCTCGGTGAGCGTTGTTGGAGGTGCGCCGGTCCCCTCGTCGTTCAGCCCTCCTCGAAGAGCTCCTTCAGCCGGACGAGCGTGCGGTCGGCCGCGCCATCCGGATGACGCCGCTCGAAGGCCGAGAGCACACGGCCGGCCAGCGGGAAGCGACGCGCTGCGCCGACCGCGCACGTGAGGGCGGAACCGGCTTCGTGCTCGCCCACGCGGTACGTCGTGTAGACGTACCTGAGGAGCGGGACGTCGTCCCGCCGGAACGTCAGGCGTCGGGATCCCGGGTCGGATGCGATCAGGAGCTGCCCGAACTCGTGCCCGTCCGGGAGGACCCACTGGTAGGACGTGCCGACGGCGCCGTCGCGAGCCGGATACGCGTCGACCCGCTGCGCGCCGCTCCAGGCACGCATCGCAGCCGGGTCGGTGAGCACCTCCCACACCCTGGCCGCCTCGGCGCGGATCTCGGTGCGGAGGCGGCGGATCGCCTCGTCGTCGGACACGTAGACCGCGAGACGCGACTCCAGGTCGCGGCGCACGGGTGCGAGGTCTGCCACGACGAACGGTACGGGCTCCTCGAGCTGGAGCGCGCCGTCGGACGTGGGCAGGTCAGGGACGGCATCGTTCCCCAGGTAGGTCCGCGTCAGCAGGAGGTATTCCTCGCCGGTGACCCCCGGCTTCAGGAGACGGTGCGTGAGGACCACATCGGGCCCGATCAGCTCTCGACGGCGTCCGATCACTCGATCCTCGTAGTCCCCGGCGTGGGCGATGAACTTCACCGTCAGGCGGTTCGCGCGCCCGCATGCTCCGCACCCGCAGTCGACGTCCTGGCTGACGTCCATCACCCGGAGGAGGAAGGCCCCGAACAGCGTGCGGACGTGCGCCAGGAGATCGGGCACCGGGACGCGAGCCGGATTCACGAAGAAGACCGCGTCGCCTTCGATGTTCGCGACACGCCACGGCCTGTGGCTCGCCGCGATCAGGGCGTTGAGGAGCTTCGCGGTCGAGTTGCTGGCGTGCCGGAGCCCCGCCTCGTCGAGGTAGCGGCTATGTCCGGATATGTCGGCGAGCAGGAACGTGCCGAAGGCCACGGTAAAGGTTAGCGCCGCACCGGCGGTCCGGGGTACCCGGCTCTCCGGGCTCCGGCCGGGGTTCAGCGCGGGGGGCGCAGGCCATCCAGCGTGACCGCGACGAGCCGGAGGACGGCGGCCCTGGACGGCAGGCTGCCCGCCGCTGCGAGGGCGCTGACGCAGTAACCGGCGAGGTCGTCAGGGGGGACATCCCGCCGAACGTCGTCCGTCTGCGCGGCGTCGGCCAGCAGGTCCCGGATCAGGTCGCGGACCTGCCGGCGCGCTCGTACGACCTGCTCGCCTCGATGGAGGAAGGCGGCAAGCTCGGTGTCGTGGTGCCCGTGGGACCCGTGCGAGATCAGCGCGTACGCCTCCAACACGGCTTCGAGCCGCTCGCGGGGGCCGGCGGCCCGGTCTCGGGCCTCGGTCAGGTACTCGAGGTGGCCGGCGATCTGACGTTCGTGCCAGGCGATCAAGATCGCCTCGACGTCGGGGAAGTACTTGTACAGCGTCGCCCGCCCGATGCCGGTCTCCTCGGCGATCTGCGACATCGTGACCGCCAGCAGCCCGTGCTGGGCGACGAGCGCCACGGTGGCGTCGAGGATCGCGTTGCGCACGGCGCGGCGGTGCGCCTCGATCGTCTCGCTCCAGAGCTTCGGCACGGCTGGAGTATACGCAACGACCACTCCCAGGACATCATGGTTTGACAACGACGTGCTGTCTCGTAAACTGTCGTCTTCACGAACGTGCCGTGCGAGTGCGAGAGGGAGGACACGGGAACATGGCGGACCCGCCCGGCCAGCCGGACTCCAAGCCCCACACGAGGCCTCGATGGGTGAAGGTGTCCCTGGCCATCGTCCTCGTCCTGGCCCTCTTGTTCGTCGCCCTGCAGCTCGCAGGCGGTGAGCATGGACCCGGTCGCCACCTGCCCGGTGTCGGCGGTGGCGACGCGCCGCCCGTAGAGCACGGCCAGTAGAGCGCGGGGTGCAGCAGCCGTGACCATGTCGCCCGGCCTCCGCAAGTTCGCGCTCGCCGCGCATCTGACCTTCTCGGTGGGGTGGATCGGCACGGTCGTCGCGTACCTTGCTCTCGGTCTCTCCGCTGCGACGAGCCAGGATGCCCGGACGGTACGTGCGGCCTGGATCGCGATGGAGCTGACCGGCTGGTACGTCATCGTCCCGCTGGCCCTCGCCTCGCTGCTCACCGGGCTGGTCATGGCACTGGGTACGAGGTGGGGCCTGTTTCGGCACTACTGGGTCCTGTTCTCGTTCCTCCTGACCGTCCTTGCCACCGTCGTCTTGCTCCTGCACATGCCGGACGTGAGCGTCCTGGCAGACGTTGCCCAACAGGCCGAAGGCGCCACGCCCGACGGGGACGGGGAGCATCTGCTCAGCCGCCTGTCCGGGGGCGACCTCCTCCATCCGGGGCTCGGCCTCGTCGTGTTGCTCGCGATCCAGGTGATGAACGTGTACAAGCCGCAGGGCATGACCCGGTACGGCTGGCGCAAGCAGCAGGAGCAGCGTGGAGCCCCCGTGCCTTAGCGACGTCTCCGTTTCCTGGACACCCACGGGGGGATAAGGGAACGGGTGGCCGTGGAGCCACCGGGAAGGGGGGGGACCATGAAGCGGCCCCTTTCGATCGTCGTCCTCCTGGTCGCCGTGCTGGCCACGGCACGGGTGGCGCACGCCGATGAGCTCAAGTTCGAGGCCGAGCTCTCGGGCGCCGAGGAGGTGCCGCCGGTGGCGACCGAGGGCGAGGGCGAGGCGGAGTTCGAGTCCGACGGTACGAGCGTCGGGTTCGAGGTGGAGTGGGAGGACCTGACCACCCCTGCCGTCGCCGCTCACATCCACTGCGGAGAGGCCGGGGTGAACGGCCCGGTGGGCGTGACCCTCTTCGTCGGGCCGATGGGCACCGAAGGCAAGGTCAAGGGGACCTTCATCGGCCCGGACCCGGGCAACGGCTGTGGCTGGGGGGACCTGGCCGACGTGCTGGAGGCGATGGCCTCCGGTGGCGCCTACGTGAACGTCCACACCACGCAGCACCCCGGTGGCGAGATCCGCGGACAGGTGGTCGAGGACTGACCACCACGCTCGGACGACGGCCGCTCCTGGGTTCGGGGACGGCAGCGGGCCGGTCGTCGCTGCCTGCGGTTCGTCAGCTCCTGGCTGCGGCCGAGGCGTGCTCGAGGAACCAGCGGTAGGTGGACTCGACCCCCTCGCGGAGGCCGATCCTCGCGGACCAGCCCATCGCCCGGAGCCGGCCCACGTCGAGGAGCTTGCGGGGCGTGCCGTCCGGCCTCGAGGGGTCGAAGCGGACCTCTCCCTCGTAGCCCACGACGTCGCGGATCAGGGCGGCCAGGCCGGCGATCGTCACGTCGGTTCCCGTTCCCACGTTGACGATGTCCGAGCCCTCGTGGTTCCGCATCAGGAACACGCAGGCGTCGGCGAGGTCGTCCACGTGGAGGAACTCCCGGCGAGGGGTGCCGGTGCCCCACACGGTGACGACCGGATCGCCGCCCGCCCTCGCTTCGTGGAACCTCCGCAGGAGGGCCGGGAGGACGTGCGCCCTCTCGAGGTCGAAGTTGTCGCCGGGCCCGTACAGGTTGGTGGGCATCGCGGTGATGAACCGGGTGCCGTGCTGGCGGTTGTAGGCCCGGCACAGCTCGATCCCCGCTATCTTCGCGATCGCGTAGGCCTCGTTCGTGGGCTCCAGCGGCCCGGTGAGGAGGGCCGTCTCCGGGATCGGCTGGGGAGCGAGCCTCGGATAGATGCACGAGCTCCCCAGGAACAGCAGCTTCTCCAGGCCGGCCCGGTGAGCCGCGTCGATCACGGAGAGCTCGATGGCCAGGTTCTCCCGGATGAAGTCGGCGGGATACGTGTCGTTGGCCAGGATCCCCCCGACCCTGGCTGCGGCCAGGAACACGTGGGCCGGCCGCTCCGCGAGGAAGAAGTCCAGGACGGCGCCGCGGTCGGTGAGGTCCAGCTCGTCGCGGGTCCGGACCAGGACGTCGCGGAGACCCTCGGCCTCCAGCCGGCGCACGATCGCGGAGCCGACCAGCCCGCGGTGGCCCGCGACGAAGACCCGATCCCCGGCGTTCATACGGCCGCCAGGCCCCTGAGCGCGACGTCGTGGCCGGCGGCCCTGAGGGTCTGCTCCTGGCGGGCCAGCTCGGTGTCGTGCTCGACCATGCTCGCGACCAGCTCGTCGAACGTGACCCTGGGGCGCCATCCCAGGCGCTCCCGGGCCTTCGTGGCGTCCCCCTCGAGGTGCTGGACCTCGGCGGGGCGGAAGTACCTCTCGTCCACCTCGACGTGCTCCCGCCAGTCCAGGCCGGCGTGGGCGAAGGCCCGCTCGGCGAACTCCCGCACGCTGCGCGACTCGCCGGTGGCGACCACGTAGTCGTCGGGCGCCGGCTGCTGGAGCATCAGCCACATGGCCTCGGCGTAGTCGCCGGCGAACCCCCAGTCCCGTCGGGCGTCCAGGTTGCCCAGGAAGACGATCCGCTGGAGGCCGACGGCGATCCGGCCGACGGCCCTGGTGATCTTCCGGGTGACGAAGGTCTCACCCCGGCGCGGGGACTCGTGGTTGAACAGGATCCCGTTGGAAACGTACATGCCGTACGCCTCCCGGTAGTTCACCCCGTACCAGTGGGCGGCCACCTTGCTCACGGCGTACGGGCTCCGGGGGTGGAACGGCGAGGTCTCGCTCTGGGGAGGCGGCGTGGAGCCGAACATCTCCGAGGAGCTGGCCTGATAGAGACGGAGCTCCTTGCCCACCCGCTGCTGGTAGTCGCGGACCGCCTCCAGGAGGCGGAGGCTCCCCAGGGCCGTGATGTCGCTCGTGTACTCGGGCTGCTCGAACGACACCATCACGTGGCTCTGGGCGCCCAGGTTGTAGACCTCGTCGGGCTCGACCTTCTCCAGGATCCGGCGGAGGCCCGTGGCTTCCGACAGGTCGCCGTAGTGCAGGCGGAGGCGGGCGTCCGGCTCGTGGGGGTCGACGTAGAGGTGGTCGATCCGGTCGGTGTTGAACGAGGACGCGCGGCGCACTATGCCGTGCACCTCGTACCCCTTGGAGAGGAGCACCTCGGCCAGGTAGGAGCCATCCTGGCCGGTGATCCCCGTCACCAGCGCTCGTCTCACGCCGATCCTCCCTGTGTTGCCCTCTCGGTCAAGGCTTCGGCCGGACGGGCCACCCCCTTTAGCGACGCGGGGGAGGCCGCGCGATAGGCGGCCACGAGGGCCTCCAGCGCGGGCCCGGGGGAGTACCGCGTGCGCCAGAGCGCGTGGGCCGCCCGGCCCATGCGGACCGACTCGGCGTCGTCCTCCAGCCGGGCCACGGCCCGCGCCCAACCCTGCGGGTCCTCCGGCGGTACCAGGAGGCCGGACCTTCCTTCCTCGACGTGCTCGGGGAGCGATCCGATCCGGCTGGCCACGACCGGAACGCCCGCGGCGTACGCCTCCAGGATCCCCCTGGGCGAGCCCTCGAACGTGACCGACGGATAGACCAAGGCCCGCGCGCCACGCACGAGGGCCGGCACCTCTTCCGGTCCGAGCCGGCCGAGGAACCGCACCCCGGGCGGAGCGATCCGCCGGAGCTCGTCGGCCTGAGGGCCGTCCCCCGCGACGAGCAGCTGCCCGGGCACGTGCCGCCAGGCCGAGAGCAGCCCGGCCAGCCC
>JACQTL010000094.1 GCA_016210805.1 Actinomycetota bacterium
GCCATGCTGGCCTGGAGGGCCTCCCGGCCGCCGCAGGGCAGGGCGAAGGAGTACCGGCGGTACCCGCCGATCAGGTGGGTGGTCTCGGCGTTCAACCGAGCGTCGGACCCCGCGCCGTGGATCTGCTGGTAGGTCTGCGTGCCCCAGTCCGACTCGACCGACTCGTCCAGGAGGTCGACGTAGACGATCGGATCGGTCGTATAGGGCACCACCCAGTCGTGGGCGCTGGTCACCTCGACCGCGGCGCCGACCACCTCCGCGGGGTCCACCTTCCCCTCGGGGATCCGGAACATGAACGCCCCGAGGAGCCCATCCCCGCCGAAGTCGCCGGCGTAGAGCTGCGTGCCCGTGCGCCAGCCGCCGGCCGCGCCCTCGTCGAGCTGGCCGATGTCGTCGGCGTCGGCCTGGTAGGCCAGGGACGTCGTGACGTGGTTCACCACCGCCGCGGCCTGGTTCGTGGCCAGGTCCTCGACCGCGATCGCGATCGCGTAGGTCTCCCCGGGCTCGAGTCCGGTGATCAGGATCTCGTGATCGGTTCCGACCACCGGCTTGTCGGCGTACTCGCCCGAGGTCTCCACGGTTCCCTCGTCGAGGCGGGGGAAGCCGTCCATGCCCTCGTTGTGGGAGTCGGCGAAGGTGTACGAGGTCCCGGCGATCGTCACGGTGGCCCGCGCGGTCGTCGGCTCGCTCGTCGAGAAGCGGAGCTCGATCGTGTCGGCGCTGGCCGGCTCGATCGAGACGTCGCCGATCGTCGGGGAGCCGGGCTGGTCCGTCTGGAGCTCCGGGCCCGGCCGGAAGCTCTTCCCGGGCGGGGCCAGCAGCCCGCTCGCCGCCAGGGCGAAGCCCTGGTTCCCCCGGGCCACGGGTCGGGCCGTCACCGTGATGGTCCACGTCCCGGCGACAGGGTCGGTCACACGGACCCGCTCGGTGAGGTTCACGGTGTCCGGGGGGGCCGCCCCCGGGAGGGTCTCCGCGGTTTGGACGGCCGGCGTGGCCCGGCTGTTCATGTTGTTGCCCACGTAGACGACCCCGTTGGGATCGGTCACGGTGAGGTTCAGGTCGTTAACGAGAGCCGGCGAGCCCGCCGGGAGCAGGTCGGGCGCGTCGGTCCAGGCCAGGGTCACGTCGAACGGCTTCCCCGCCTCGACGGATAGCTGATAGGTCCGGGTGGCCGGGGCCGCCGACACGGGGAACGCGTCGGGGTCGGCCCGCCAGGCGTCGTGGTACCAGTTCCCCAGGGGGTCGTTCTCGAAGAAGAGGGAGTTGTCCAGGTTCACCAGGCCGAAGCCCTGTCCGGCGGAGGGCCACTGACCGTCCTCCACCCGGGTGGTCCCGTCGTCGCCCGTGTACCAGCCCCGCATCCGCACGGCGCCGTTGACCAGGGCGGCCTTGACCAGGGCGGCGCTCGGGTTCCACTTCCGGGTGGTCGAGGCGGCTCCCCGGGCGAAGCCCTTCCCGTTCTTGGGACCGTAGCCGTCCCAGAAGTACTGGCGGACCAGGGTGGCCAGCCCGGTGAGCACGGGCCCGGACATCGAGGTCCCCTGGGCAACGTGGTACTCGTCCTCGCTACCGCCCTTCACCGAGACCACCACCTGCCCCGGCGTGGCCAGGTCGGGCCCGAAGCGCCCGTCGGCGGTCGGTCCGTGGGAGGAGAACGAGGCCATGGAGTCGATCGAGGCCATGGGCTGGCGACCGTTCGCCGAGGCCCCGCTCGAAAGGTTGTTCTTGGCCACCGAGGGAGTCCCGATCGACCCCGGGCCCGGGCCGCCGTTGCCGGCGGAGACCACGACCACCATGTCCTCGTGGTCCCAGACGAACCTGTCAAGGGCCACGGCCGATCCCTCGTCTATCACCGGGACGATGAGGCCGTAGGAGTTGTTGTGGGTCCGGGCGTCCTCCAGGGCCAGGTAGTTCGCGTAGTCGGCCACGTTGCCGGTGGCCGGGCTCGAGGTGGGGACGCTCCCCGGGTTCCGGGGGCGGTAGGCCTGCCGCCAGAGCTGGTAGTCGTCGGACGGCAGCCGGAGGCCGCCGCTCGCCGTCCCGATGTTCTGGTGTACGTGGTTCGCGCCGGGAGCCAGGCCGTCGTGGCCCGTGTACTCGCCGTACGGGGGCTGGTCGCCGGTCACCGACCCCCCGGTGTGGGAGCCGTGGGAGGAGGGGTCGTACGGGTTCGGCCCGGTGCCCCCCAGGTCGAAGTAGGCCACGACCTTGCGGTGGCCGGTGGCGTTGTCCACCACGTTCAGGAGGTCCGCGGTGGCCACCGACCCCGGGTTGGCCATGGTGTAGATGGCCTCCTTGCACCCGGTGCCGTCGGGATTGCAGTCGCGGAACCCGACGTGGGCCCGGCCGTTGACGTCGTACGTGTAGTTGACCCCCGTGTCGGCGACCCCGGCGGTCTGGCCGGCGCCGGTCAGGCGGCCGGGAGCGGTCGCCGCGAACAGGTCGCGGACGCCGGTGTCGTTCACCCAACGCGAGTTGGCGTTCAGCAGGACGGCGTTGGGGGCGATGCCGACCCACTCCACGGCCGGGATGGCCGCGATGGCCGGAGCCTCGGACGCCGTGGCCACGACGTCGACCACGACGCCGGCATCGACCACGACCTCCACTCCGGGCATCCCGGCCAGAGCTTCGCCCACCGCCTCTGGCTCGGGGTCGTCGCGGAAGGCGTGGACCCGGTAGACCTGCTCGCCCTCGAGGTCCAGGAGGCCCTGCCGCCCGCCGGCGGCCACGGGGATGCGCCAGGCCGGCTGGTAGAAGCCCGTCCACCGGACCGCGTCGCTGGTGTCGATGGCCAGCCGCTGGACCGGGGTGGCCCGGACCATGTAGGTGTCGTCGTGGACGTAGCCGGCGATCAGGCCCCCGGTCGCCTCGATGGCCGCGGTGGCCTCGGGGAACCGCCGGTCCTTCACCTGGACCAGCCAGTACTGCGCCGTCCCGGCCGGGAGCGCCGCGACGTCGACCAGGGCGATGGTCCCTGGATCGAGGAGGGGATCGGCCAGGGGGTCGAAGGCCCCCGCCAGCAGGCGGATCAGGTTCGACCCCGGAGCCGTGAAGGTCTCTAGCGGGCCGGTGCCCGTCACCCCCGTGCCGAGCTGGCCGGCCTCGGCGCCGGCCTCCGACGGCGCCGGCGCGGCGGGGCGGGGGGAGCTCCCGGCCGGCCCCGCCGGGAGC